>VRUH01000013.1:3091-41240 GCA_019456185.1 Candidatus Glassbacteria bacterium
ACAGGCAGCCCTGAATGATTCAGCGGCAGGCAGCACGAGACTCAGCCCGCCGGGCCAGTATTTTGCCGCGAGTTCGCGCGCTGCCTGCGGAACGCCGATACAGATCCGGTCGATCCAGCCGGCCGAGGGCACCAGTACGATCAGCGGCTTCTCCTCGTCGCGGCCCTTGATACGTCTGATTCTGCTCACCGCCTCCGGCATGTCGAAACGGCAGCCGTAACCGTGGATCGTGGCCGTGGGATGAATAAGCACTCCCCCGTCCTTTACAACGCCGGCTGCGCGCCCGGGCAGCTCAGCGGGGAACGCGGCCCCCTCTATCCCGACAAGCTGTTCAGTCACTCACGCCTTCCCCAGGATACGGATCGCCAGAAGGGCGGCGTTCCTGGCCTCGTCGATACCCACGGCAGCCACGGGCACACCGGGAGGCATCTGGACTATCGCCAACAGGGCGTCGATACCCTGCAGCGCTCCCGAGGCGACCGGGACGCCGATCACAGGCAGCTTGCACAGCGATGCGCAATAGCCCGGCAACGCCGCGGACATGCCCGCACCGGCAATAATCACCCCCGTCCCGTCGCGCTCGGCCCTCTCCACCAGCGCACGGGTCCCGTCGGGGTCGCGATGAGCGCTGGAGACATGGGTCACAAACTCGATTCCCGCCTCTTTGAGGATATCCTCGGCTTTCGCCATCACGTTACGGTCGGATTCGCTGCCCATAATAATCATCACTTGTGCCGCCATCAGTACACACTCCGTGGTTTCGGACGGTCTCACGCGGATTACCGGTTTCCGCAATTATTTTTCCGTAAAAGTCGAATTTAGAGCCGTTTGCCGGACAAGTCAACCGGAGGTCAGGATAAGTTACTCCGGCAGGCCAATCCAACCATGCCAGTCCTCGCCAACGCGTCCCTCGCGCCGATAGCGCAGCATGGCCTGCGAGCACGGGCACTGCCTGGCGGCTGACGGGTCGATCAGGGCGGCAAGCTCCCGGACCACGTCCGCGAGACCCTGGACAGCTTCACCTACTCTTTCAACCCGGTCTCCCTCCAGCATGCCCTCGAACAGCTCACCGCCCCTGAACGGCAGCTCGCCTACGCCCTCCGCCCAGTTGGCCACGTAGCACAGCGGGTGATAACAGATTTCCAGTTCACGGGCCAGGAAGACCTCCGGGGCCAAAGTCATGCCCACCAGATCGCCGCCCAGACGAGAAATCATCCGGACCTCGTCGGCGGTCTCCAGCCGGGGGCCTTCGGTAGCCGCGTAGACTCCGCCATCGTGGTACTTGTTTCCCCTGCTTGCCAGAACCCTGAGCATCACAGCGTGAAGATCGGGACAGAAGACAGGATGCTGACGGATAAAGCCCAGGCCAGTGCCGTGGTAGAACGTATCCTGACGGTGTCTGGTGAGATCGATTATCCCGTCGGGAAGCACGTAATCGCCCGGCTCGAACCGTTGGTCGACAGCGCCGGGACCGCTCCAGGCGATTAGCCGGGTTGTGCCGATCTCTTTCAACGCGTAGATCAGCGCGCGATAGTTGACATCCCAGGCGCCCACGCGGTAGCCCTCGCGACCATGGCGCGAAACAAACGCCAGCGGTCCCGCGTGCTCACCGGGCTCGATCAGTAGGATTCCATCCACCCGGCCGAACGGAGTATCCACCGCGATTTCGTCCAGTACCGTGCCGATTTTTCCCAGGTCCAGCTCGTATGCTCCGCTGCCGCCGATTACAGCCAGGCCGGTGAAGGTATCGGGAATCGTAATCTTAGCGCCCAAATTATCCTCCGGTTGTTCAGAGATAGCGGATAACCGAATAATCCTGCCGCCTGAGCGCGGGCTTGAATCCGGACTGGCGGATCAGGCGCGAAATCACCTGCTCGTCCATCACCTTGAACCGGCAGCCGGCGGCCCGGACCACATTTTCCTCCAGCATCGTGCTGCCGAAATCGTTAGCGCCGAAATGGAGCGCCATCTGGGCGATATCAGGTCCCTGGGTTACCCAGGAGGCCTGAACCGAAGGGACGTTGTCCAGCAGCACCCGGCCGGCGGCCAGGATGCGGAGATAAAGGGCAGGCAGGGTTTTGAGCCGGGGCATGCGCGTGTTGTCGGGCTGGAAACTCCAGGGAATAAACGCGGTAAAACCGCCGGTCTCCTCCTGCAGCTTGCGGATATGGCGAAAGTGGATTACGACTTCCCGCATGGTTTCTCCCAGCCCGTAGACCATCGTGGCGGTTGTGCGTATGCCCATCCGGTGTGCGGTTTCGTGAATCGCCAGCCATTTTTTTACGCCGACCTTGTTCGGGCTGACCGCCTTGCGTACCCGCGCGCACAGCATCTCCGCTCCGGCGCCGGGTATCGAGTCGAGGCCGGCGTCGCGCAGCCTGCCGATAACCTGCCCGTGGCTCAGGCCGGCAAGAGCGCAGAGATGGTCGATCTCCGGCGCGGAGAATGCGTGTACGTGGATCGAGTGATGAGTTTTTATGTAGCGCAGCAGTCCCTCGTACCAGCTCAGAGGCAATTCGGGATGGAGGCCGCCCTGGAGCAGTATCTGGACCGCTCCCAGCTTTTTCGCCTCCTCGATCTTCTCCCCCACCTGCTCGTAGGCCAGCACATAGCCGCCGTTTCGTCCCGGAGCGCGATGGAAGGCGCAGAACCGGCAGCGGCTTACACAGACGTTGGTATAGTTGATGTTGCGATCGTTGATAAACGTCACCACGCCATCCGGGTGCATCCGCCTGCGAACCTCGTCGGCCTGGTGGGCCAACTCGTGAAGGCCGGTGTGCTCCAGCAATTCCAAGCCCCTGCTGATAAAACTGCCGCTCATCCCTTTCCCCGGTTCATTCTTGAATTGCCCGTATCGGACAAATATTAAATATAATTTCTTATCCTGTTTTCAACCAACCAAATCCGCTGGGAAAAAAACAGGCGGAAACCCGTGCCGGGCTCCGCCTGTGGACCTGCCAAACTCAGTCCTGTCCGAGCTAAAAGAAAATCAGGGTTACCACGAAGAACAACGGGATCAGAATTCCGCCTGAGTACAGCATGAAACCGAAAAAGCTGGGCATGCTGACTCCGCTCTCTTCGGCGATCGAGCGCACCATGAAATTGGGCGCGTTACCGATATAGGTATTGGCGCCCATGAACACCGCTCCGCAACTGATCGCCAACAGGTATGTTTTGTAAGTCGTCATCAACTCCGGAACACCTACCGCCTCGGGGACTCCAGGCATCAGTTGGCCCAGCGCACTGTTGAAAAATGTCAGGTAGGTCGGCGCGTTGTCCAGGAAACTGGAGAGTATGCCCGTTACCCAGAAATAATGCCGCGGCTCCTTGACTGTCTCCACCAGGAACGCCAGCGCGCCGTGCTCGCCCGCGCGAAGGATCATCAGGGCCGGGATGATGGTCATGAAAATCCCGGCGAACAGGTAGGCCACCTCCAGGATCGGAAACCAGGTGAACTCGTTTTCGCGCCGGAGTGCGTTCGGGGTGAAATGCAGCGACAGCAGGCCCATCGCCACTATCAGCACATCGCGCATGATATTCTGGATGCCCACGTGCACGCCGCCGATATTGACCTCGCCCAGGTGCAGCATTCCGCTCATCAGCACGCTGCCCATGATCCCCATCAGGAAAATCAGGTTGTAGAGACCGACGATGCTGATTTTTCCCTTCTCGCCTGCTTCGTCCCGGGCCTGCGTTCGGCCGGCTTGCTCCCTCCGGTAGAGAATCGTATCGATTACGAAGAACAGCACGAGCAGAATCACCGCCACGAACGACATCATCGGCAGCAATTTCATGGTCCAGAAGAAAGAGACGCCGTGCAGGAATCCCAGGAACAGGGGCGGGTCGCCCAACGGTGTCAGGCTGCCGCCGATATTGGCGACGAGGAAGATGAAAAACACGACGATATGAACCTTGCTTTTCCGGTCGCGGTTGGAACGGATCAGGGGGCGGATCAGCAGCATGGCCGCGCCGGTGGTCCCGACCCATGATGCGATCAGCGTGCCGATCAGCAGGAACGTTGTATTGACAAGCGGAGTGCCCTTGAGCTTTCCGCGCACCAGAATCCCCCCGCTGGCGGTGTACAGGCCCCAGAGCAGGATGATAAAGGGGATATAGTCGGCGAGGTAGATATGCAGGATCTCGTACAGGGCGGCGCCGCCATAGGCGATCAGAAACGGAATGGCGAACAGCAACGCCCAGGCCGCACTGATTTTTGGAAAATGATGGTGCCAGAAATGGGGCGCGACCAGCGGGAAAACAGCGATACTGAGCAGGAGCCCAGCGAACGGGACAATCGACCACAGGGGCAGATTGCCGCCGAGATCAGGCCCGGCATGATGTCCGCCGCCCTCGGCAGCCAGCAGCAGCCCGCCGCCGATAAGAATGTCGAGCAGACTCAGAGCTCCGGCCGCAGCCAACACGTAAGCCAACAACTTCGGATTTCGCATCTCGATACTCCGTTATTCGATTCAGATGTGATCCGGCCGAAAGCGAAGCGTCTAATTTAAGGTGTCGTTACGTGTTTGCCAATATTTTCAGGGATAGCCGTGCAGCGCAAACCAATCAGGCAGGCTGCAAATGAACTACCCCGCAGCAGAGCTGCGAGGTATCAAAAGGTTTTATTTGATCCTTTTTAGCCCCACCCCCACGGGCGGACACATGGGTCCGCCCCTACATTTCGATTGGAACTAGTTACCCCGGAGCAAGCTCCGAGGAATTCTTTTCGATTAATGTCGAAAGTATCCCCTGAAAGCCGGGCGATGGTTTGCTTACAGGTACAGCTCGAGCCACTGGAGAATTTCGCTGTTGTATTTTTCCGGCGGCAGGAAATGCTGCTCGTCATACTCGACCTGGGGGCCGCGCCAGGGCCAGTTATCGTAAACCAGCGGCTCCAGCGGAAGCTCTTTATCGTACTCAAAAGATTCTTTTATCTGCTCAAAAGCGAGATCGTCCACCGGTGGTTCGATAGCAGATACGGCATTCTGAGAAAAGATATCCCTTGAAATGCAAAGAGTTAAGCAGGCAGAGATTAGAAACGAGATGAAGAGAAGTCGTGGCCGGTTCATCATATCCCCTCCGGTCGGGAAATCAGCTCTGCACGGGATTGTAAAGCGTATCCCGCTCCACCGGTGTGCGGCCGGCATCGCGGATCAGCTGTTCAAGTTTCTCAGCCGGCATGTGCTGGGGCGTGTCGGCTCCGGCTTCGTGGGTAATCTTCTCCTCAAGCACCGTGCCGTTGACATCATCCGCTCCGAAGAACAGCGACATCTGGGTCAGCGCAATCCCGAGCATGATCCAGAACGCCTTGATATGCTTAATGTTATCCAGCAGCAGGCGCGAGATGGCGATAGTCTTGATCGTATCGATACCGCCAGCCTTGCTCAACTCCTCCAGCCTCGTGTTCCAGGGATGGAACAGCAGCGGGATAAACGAATTGAATCCTCCGGTCTCGTCCTGAAGCCCCCTGATTGCCAGCAGGTGGTCCACCCGGTCCTCCACAGCCTCGATATGGCCGAAGAGCATGGTGACATTGGTGGGGATTCCCAGCAGGTGGGCTTCGCGCATGACTTCCAGGTAGCGCTCGCCGCTGATTTTCTCGGGGCAGATTCGCTCGCGGACCCTGGGCGCGAATATCTCTCCCCCGCCTCCCGGCATGGAGCCGAGGCCGCTTTCGCGCAGGGCGGACAGGACCTCGCCGACGCCGGTCCCCTCGACACGGGCGATATTGTCGATCTCGACCGCGGTGAAAGCCTGGAGGTGAGCGCGCGGGTATGCATCGGCCAAACTGCTCAACATCTCGCGGTAGTAGTCCAGCCTGGCCGATGGATGGCAGCCGCCGACAATGTGGAATTCGACAGCCTTATCGTGCCAGAGGTGCCCCGCCTTGGCCAGGATCTGGTCAACCGGCATGAAGAACGCCCCGTCCTGGTCCTCCTGACGGCGATAGGCGCAGAAGGTGCAGTTGTTGACGCAGACGTTGGTGTAATTGATATGCAGGTTGTTTATATAATAAACCCGGTCATCGTTTTTGAGGCGGTTGGCATGATCGGCCAGCCGCCCCAGACCGAGCAGGTCGTCAGTTTCAAACAGGGTCAACCCGTCCTCTCGCTCCAGCCGCCTTCCGGTGGCGAGTTTCCCGGCCACCTCAACCAGCCGCGGGTCGTAAAGGCCCTGCGTCAGTTCCAGCCCTATTTCCGCACCTCCTCTAGTTGCACGCCAGCTCCCGAACCAGCTCACCGGCGATAATCTGCCGCTGAATCTGGTTCGTACCCTCGTAGATCTGGCAGATCTTCGCGTCGCGGAAGAATTTCTCCACCGGGTAATCTTTCATGTAACCGTAGCCACCCATAACCTGGATCGCATCGGTAGTCACTTTCATCGCCACGTCGCTGGGGAACACCTTGCACATGGCGCTTTCCTTGCCGTAATGGCGCGCGCCGCTGTCGATCATGCGGGCCACCTGGTAGGTCAGTCCGCGGGCGGCCTCGATCTGGATCGCCATGTCGGCCAGCATGAAACTGACCGCCTGGAAATTGAGAATCGACTGGCCGAACTGCTGACGGGTATGGGCGTAGTTGAGCGCGGCTTCGTACGCACCCTGGGCGATCCCCACCGCCTGTGCGCCGATCCCCGGACGGGACTTGTCGAAAGTGCGCATGGCCACCCCGAAGCCCGCTCCCTCACGGCCCAGCAGATTACCTCTGGGAATCACGCAGTCCTCGAAAATGACCTCGTAGGTGGCGGAACAGCGGATACCGAGCTTATCTTCCTTCTTGCCGAACTTGAGGCCCTCCGTGCCTTTTTCCACCACGAACGCGCTGATCCCGCGGGCGCCCTTTTCCTTGTCGGTTTTGGCGAACACGGTGTAGGTGTGGGCTTCCTTGCCGTTGGTGATCCACTGTTTGGTTCCGTTGAGCACGTACTCGTTGCCAACCTTGCGCGCGAAAGTCTGGAGATTGCCCGCATCACTGCCGGCCCCGGACTCGGTGAGGCAGAAAGCGGCGTATTTCTCGCCGGAGGCGATCGGGGGCAGGAAGCGCTTTCTCTGCGCGTCATCACCGCCAATGATAATCGGGAAACTTCCCAGGGCGCTGGCCGCATAGGTAACTCCCACGCCGCCGCAGGCGCGGCTGATTTCCTCGGTCGCAATCACCAGCTCGAGCACGCCCAGACCGACCCCGTCGTATTCCTCGGGGATGTAGATTGCCGGCAGGCCCGCCTCGGCTATTTCGGCCATGATTTTATGGGGAAACTCAGCGTCACGGTCAAGCTGCTCGCGTTGCGGTACGATATGAGTTTCAGCGATTCTGCGCGCCAGGCGCTTGATCTCCAACTGCTCTTCAGTCAGAAAATAATCCATTACATTTCTCCCGGGAATTTATACTGGCAGTGTCATTCGTCATTTGTCTTCGTTGTCGAGTTCCAGCTTTTCGAGCCGTTCCACGGCATGCATGGCGGCCTGTTTTTCAGCGTCTTTCTTGCTGGCACCGCTGCCGCTGCCCATCAGACGGCCCGCCACCCGGACCTCGCAGATAAACTCTCGGGCGTGTTCAGGTCCGTTTTTGGCAACTATCTGGTAGTTGGGCTGGCAGTGAAAGTTGACCTGAGAGATGTGCAGCAGTGTATTTTTAGCCTCCTGGAAGTCATCGTAGACCACTTCTCCCCAGCCGCTGTCCAGGATTTTCTCAAACACGAACGAGCGCACCGCCTCGAGACCGCCATCCAGGTAGATCGCGCCGATAATCGCTTCGAGGCAATTGGAAATCATGGACTGCCTGCCGCGCTCCAGCTCGGTGAAATTATCCCGGGAGTAAATGACATGCTCTTCGAGACCGAACTTCGCCGCCTGCGCGGCCAGAGCCGAACGGGAAACTATCGAGCTTTTAAGCCGGGTCAGCTTGCCTTCCCTCGCCGACTCGAAGCGTGCGTAGAGATAATCGCTGACAACCAGGTCGAGCACGGCATCGCCCAGAAACTCCAGGCGTTCGTTGCTGTCGGCATAGTCCCCGCCCTGATCGTTAACCCAGGAGAGATGGGAAAGGGCTTTAAACAACAGCACGCGGTCATTGAACCTGTAGCCGATCTGCCGTTCCAGACACTCCAGCTGCCGACTCGAGGAGCGTTTGTTCCCGCGCAGTGTGCCGATCAGGACTGCTAATATCTTTCCAGGCCAGCCCAGCATCAATTCATCCTGGTAGGGAACCGGGTGGAAGCAGGCTGTCGGCTTTTCGCCCGGTACATTTTTCCAGCCATTCACGCGGCCGTCATCCGGCGGATTCTGCATCCGGTATTATCAGACCGCTTTCAGCCCTATCGAGATATTGTGACCGCCGAAACCCAGCGAGTTGCTCAGAGCCGCCCGGATTTTCAGCGGACGGGCCTCGTTGGGACAGTAATCCAGATCGCATTCGGGATCGGGAGTCGTATAATTGATCGTCGGCGGTACGATGCCATGGTAAATCGCAAGCGCCGAGAAAATAGCCTCTATCCCGCCGGCGGCGCCCAGCATGTGGCCAACCGAGGATTTTGTGGAACTGACCACCAGGCCGTCCTTAGCCCACGGACCGAACAGGGCCTTGATCGCGTTAGTCTCTGTCGGATCGTTGTGCGGCGTCGAGGTGCCGTGAGCGTTGATATAGTCTATCTCTTCGAGTTCCAGCCCCATTTCCTGCACGGCCAGCTTCATGGCCCTCATCGAACCCTCGCCGCCGGGCACCGGAGCAGTGATATGATAGGCATCGGCAGTGCTGCCGGCCCCGGCCACTTCCGCGTAGATTCTGGCTCCACGGGCTTGTGCGTGCTCCAGTTCTTCCAGGACCAGTATCCCGGCGCCATCGCTCAGCACGAACCCGTCACGGTCCCTGTCGAACGGGCGCGAGGCTGTCTCGGGAGAATCGTTACGGGTGGAGAGCGCCTTGCAGGAGCAGAAACCGCCCAGTCCCATGGGAGTCACCGAGGCCTCGGTGCCGCCGGAGAGCATCAAGTCGGATTCACCATACTTGATCGAGCGGTAGGCCATCGCCACGGCGTGGCCTGACGATGCGCAGGCGGAAACCGTGCAGAAATTCGGCCCGCGCGCCTTGAAATGGATCGAGACGTTGCCGGCGGCCATATCCGAAATCATCATCGGCACATAGAACGGGCTGATGCGCCCCGGACCGCCTTTGAGGTAGCGTGAGTGCTGAGCCTCGTGGGTCCCGATACCGCCTACTCCGGATCCGATAATGACGCCGAACCGTTCCTGTTCCGCCGGATCGGTCACTTCGCCGATACCCGAATCCCGCATGGCCATCGCGCTGGCCCCGATGGCCAGTTGCACGAACTTGTCGGTGCGTTTGAGTTCCTTGCGGTCCATGTACTCGCCGGCTTCATAACTTTTCACCTCGCCCGCGAACCGGGTACTGAACTGGCTGACATCAAAAGACTCGATAGTCGCTATTCCGCTCTTGCCCTTGAGTAGACCATTCCAGGTGGTCTCTTTGTCATTGCCAAGAGGGGTTATCGCCCCGAGCCCGGTTATCACGACTCTTCTGGCCATCGATGATTCCTTAATCATATTGACATATCCAACCGATGAGAGATACACCATTGCCACAGCGGGCGCATTTCCCGGCACTCCGGCAGCCTGTACCCGCTTTCGATAAAAGGGCGCCGTCTCACCACCGGGCGCACCAGGAGGGAACGTCCGCAAACGGAAGAAACGGCGCCAGAGAGAGAAAAAGCCTGACAACTTATTTTTTGGAACCGAGCTTCTCTTCGAGATACTTGATCGCGGAACCGACAGTGGTCAGCTTTTCAGCTTCCTCGTCGGGGATTTCAAGATCGAACTCTTCCTCGAAATCCATTACCAGTTCGACAGTATCCAGACTGTCGGCCCCGAGGTCTTCCACGAACGAGGCGTCCTCGGTAACTTTCTCGGCGTCGACACCGAGCTTCTCGATAATGATCTCTTTGACCTTGGCAGCGTAATCGGACATCTATCATCCTCCACAGAATTAAGGTTTGATTGTAAACCGGCTCATTGCCATTATTATCACTGGTGAAAATAAGTGTCTTACATCACCATGCCCCCGTCAACCGGCAATACCTGGCCGGTGAGGTAGGATGAATCAGGTCCGGCCAGGAAAGCAACGGCCGCGGCAACATCCTGCACCGTACCCCCGCGCCCCAGCGGGATTGTTTCACGCCAATGCTTCTTGACCTCGTCGGGCAAGCCGGCAGTCAGTTCAGTTTCAATAAAGCCCGGAGCCACGGCGTTGACCCGCACCCCGCGCGGGGCGAACTCCTTGGCCGCCGACTTGGTCAGGCCGATCAGGCCGGCCTTGGACGCCGAATAGTTGGCCTGGCCCGGATTGCCCATCAAGCCTACCACCGAGGAGATGTTGATTACGCTGCCTGAGCGCTGTTTCATCATCTGGCGGCTGGCGGCCTGGATAAAATTAAACGAACCCTTGAGGTTGATCGCCAGGACAATGTCCCAGTCCTCGGGTTTCATCCGCATCAATAGCGAATCGCGGGTAATGCCGGCGTTATTTACCAGAATGTCGATGCTGCCGAAAGCGGAAACGATCTTGTTCACGACTTCGCCAACCCGGCCGAAATCGGAGACATCGCACTTATAGGCCTCGGTTTTACGACCCGTGGATTCGGCGATCGAGGAGGCGGTGCTGCGCGCCTGCTCGAGATCGATATCGACCACGGCAATATCGGCCCCGTCGGCAGCCAGGCGCTCGGCAATCGCCTTGCCGATACCGCGCGCTCCGCCGGTTATCAGGGCAGTCTGCTCTTTGAGCACCATATTAATAACGCCCCCCCTAAAAGTAAAGATCAAACTGGGTCAGACGCCGAAGCGTTCGAGTTCCTCGAGCTTGCCTGCTGTCGCGGTTTCGACAGAGCGGTCGATCCTGCGCATCAGGCCGCAGAGCACGTTGCCGGGTCCCACTTCCACCATCGAAGTTACTCCCAAGGCCACTATCGCGCGCATGCTCTCAGTCCAGCGTACCGGACTGGTGATCTGATCGACCAGCAGGCCGCGCACGCGATCCGGGTCGGATTCAGGCTTCGCGGTGACATTCGGTACAATCTGAATCTCGCCGGCCGAGATATTGGCTCCGGCCAGCTTATCCCGCATCGGACCCGCGGCGTAGTCCATCAGCGGGCTGTGGAACGCACCGCTGACATTCAAGCGCTTGACCATGCGCGCTCCGGCCGCGCCCGCGGCCTCCATCACCCGCAACACAGCGTCCCGGCTGCCGGAGATTACAACCTGCCGGTCGGCGTTGAAGTTGGCCGGCACCACAATCCCCTTGTCGGCAGCGCACAAATCGGTAATCTCGCCGTCTTTCATACCGATAACCGCCGCCATCGCACCCGGCGCTTTCTCCCCGGCTTCCTGCATAAGCTCACCGCGAAGGCCAACCAGTTCCAGGGCCTGCACGAAATCGACAAACCCTGCGGCCACCAGGGCGCTGTACTCACCCAGACTGTGTCCCGCGGCTATCGAGGGCACGAAACCCCTGGCCTGCAGCAGGCGCCAGGCGGCCACGCTGTGGACGAATATGGCCGGCTGGGTAATGCGGGTCTGGGCCAGTTGTTCATCGGGCCCCTCGAAACTGACTTTCGCCAGGTTGAATCCCAGGGTGTCCGCGGCCTGCTCGTACATCCGGCGTACTTCGCCGTAGTTGTCGTATAACTCCCGGGCCATACCCACGAACTGGGAACCCTGACCGGGGAACACAACCGCAGTTTTTACATCAGATGTCACTTGAGATAACTTTCGTAATTCTATGGATCAGCCTCTTATCAAAACTCCGCCCCAGGTAATCCCCCCACCAAAAGCCACCAGCAGGATCTTGGAGTTCTGATCGCAGAGATTCCGGCTGCGCGCCTCGTGGTATGCGATCGGAATCGATGCGGCGCTCGTATTGCCGAACCGCTCGATATTGATATACAACTTTTTCTCGTCGACCCCGAGCCGTTTACGCAAAGAGTTGATAATTCTTATATTAGCCTGGTGAGGAATCAGCAGGTCGAGATCGGCTGAATCGACGCCGGCCTTCTCGAGAGTTTTTATCGCCGCCTCCTCCATCGAGCGCACAGCCACCTTGAACAATTCGTTGCCGTTCATCTTGATGTAATGCTGGTTAGCCGAAACAGTATCCGCACTGGCGGGCATCCTGCTGCCGCCGGCGGGCACGTTGAGCAGTCCGGCTAAACTACCGTCGCTGCCGAGGTGGCTGGCGAACAAACCCTTGCCGTCAGTGCCCAGTTCAACCAGCATCGCCCCCGCCCCATCGCCGAAGAGCACGCAGGTGTCGCGGTCGGAATAATCGGTGATCTTGCTCAGCGTCTCGGCGCCGATAATCAGGACGTTACGGTAAACTCCAGTTCTGAGCAGACTGAAGGCGACTGTCATGCAATAAAGGAAGCCGCTGCAGGCGGCCGAAATGTCGAAAGCGGTCGCGTTGACAGCGCCCAGGCGATCTTGGATGATACAGGCAGTGGATGGAAACAGATGGTCGCCGCTGGCGGTGGCCACCAGGATCAGATCCACATCCACAGCGCTCCTGCCTGCGCTATCCAGAGCCATCCTGCCCGCCTCGGCTCCTATATCCGAGGTAGCCACTCCGTTACCGGCAATCCTGCGTTCCCTGATACCGGTTCGCGTCAGGATCCATTCGTCGCTGGTCTCTACCATCCGTTCGAGATCGGTATTGCTTAAAACTTTTTCCGGTAGCGAGATGCCGGTCGATAGAATCTTAAGATAATTTTTCATTTGTGGAATTTTCCGTCTGGTAATTCTTGACTTCTTCGCTGATTACCTGGTTGACTTTATTGAGAACCGCGAGCCTGGCGCATTTGATAGCGTTACGGATTGCGCGCGGAGTCGATCCCCCGTGACAGATAATGGTCGTACCCTCGATACCCAGCAGCGGAGCGCCGCCGTATTCGGCGTAATCGAAGGTCTGTTTCATATCATCGAATACTCCCTTAAGCATCACGAAACCCATCGCGGCCAGCGGGCTGGCCTTGATCTGCTTCTTGAGGTGCTCCACCAGCAGGCTCAAGACTCGCTCGCTGAGCTTGAGCACCACGTTACCCACAAACCCGTCGCAGACCACAACATCGGCCGTACCATCGAAGATGTCGCCGCCTTCCACGTTGCCGATAAAGTTCAGCGGGCTCGCGGTCATCAATTTATGGGTGGCCACTGTCAACTCGTCGCCCTTGGAGGGCTCCTCGCCAACGCTGAGAAGACCAACGCGGGGATTGCTGGTACCCAGGACCTTCTCCGAGTATATAGAACCCATCAACGCGAAATGCAAGAGATGGAGCGGCTTTGAATCGACATTGGCGCCGACGTCGAGTACGACGCAGGAGCTGCGGGTTGTGGGAAACACGCTGCAGATTCCGGGACGGCTGATGCCGCCGATCCGGCCCAGGCTCCTCAGGGCGGCGGCCATTACAGCGCCGGTGTTTCCCGCGCTGATGAACGCATCGGCCCTGCCCTCGGCCTGAAGTGCCATGCCAACAGCGATCGAGGACTGCTTTTTCTTGCGGAGAGCGACTGTCGGGCTTTCGGCCATCTCGACAACTTCGGGCGCATGGATAATCTCGATCCTGCCGCTATCCACGTCCGAGAGCCTGGCCAGGCACTCGGAAACCTTCTCCTCATCACCCACGAGGCATAAATCGAAATCCCCGTCGAGTTCCTGAATCGCCTGTACGGCACCTTTGATCGGAACCGCAGGCATATGGTCGCCCCCCATCACATCGAGAGCTAT
The DNA here is from genome assembly GCA_019456185.1 of Candidatus Glassbacteria bacterium. Taxonomy (NCBI): domain Bacteria; phylum Candidatus Glassiibacteriota; species Candidatus Glassiibacteriota bacterium. The sequence continues at coordinate 16,876 of VRUH01000013.1, forward strand.
CCTCATGCTGCACTACCCCGTGTCTTGTATTAGGTGCGGGCTGAACGGCGCGCCGAGACGGCCGGAACAGCTTCACTCCACCACTTCGATAACTTCGCGGTTCTTGTAGTGCCCGCAATGAGGGCAGACGCGATGGGGTTGCTTAACCTGCCCGCAATTGGAACATGTGCTAGCGGCGGGTGAGTCAATCTTAAAATGCGTTCTTCTCTTCCTCTTACGTGATTTCGACGTCTTTCTCTTGGGTACAGCCATCAATCCTCCTTAACGGCTAATAAGATGCGGCTTTAACCGAAAAAGCGATAAAGCCGCATCGAATCAGATATGTTTCACTTCTTGTTTTTCAACTCCAGTAATTTGCCCCAGCGCGGGTCCACTGATTCGTCCCTGCTTTCACAGCTTGCTTCGTTCAGGTCCGCACCGCGGCTGGAACAGAGTTCCCGGCAACCATTTGCGCACTCGAGATATCTCGGGTACTCCAAAACCAGGACTTCCCGCACAGCCTCGCCAAGGTCGACTTGCCTGGCCGCCTGATCGAGAGTGAAGATACCCTCTTTCTGGCGCTCCTCTTCGCTCATCTCAAGCTTTTTCAGCGCTTCGGGTAAAGCGTACATACAGCGCAAGTCGCTGATTAGGTTCACAGTTACCGGTTTGAGACACCGTCTGCACTCGCCATCAGCCTCATAACTCAGCTTGCCGGTGACATGAAAACTCAACTGGTCTGTCGTGCTGAGTCTGGCATCCAGTTTGAGCGGACCATTAAACTTGAACGGAGAGTCCGGGCCAATTTCCAGCTCGTCCGGAGAAACTTCGCCACGCGCATGGCTGGAACCCGATTTCAGATCATCCAAGTCTATTATTAACACAGACATAACAAACTATCTCCATTCAACTCGTATGTCAAGTTAAAAGCAGTGTTCAGGCAACTTTACTCCGCGCAAACTTCATACCTCGTCCCTGACCACGGCGAGCGCTTCACCCAGCGCCTCTGTGACATGACTGGCCAGCACGCTGTATTCCCCGAACACTTCTCCGGCCAGCTCCCCTGCCGTGCCATGCAGCCAGGCTCCGCAGAACGATGCGGCAAAAGGCTCCGTGCCCTGGGCGATCAGAGCCGCGATCACTCCGGTTAACACATCGCCCGACCCCGCTTTGGCCAGCGCGTGCGAGCCGGTGGGGCTGATAACCGTCCTGCCGCTTTCTTGGGCGATCACGGTCGGCGGCCCCTTGAGCAGCACGGTTGCGCCGGTGGAAGCGGAAAAGTCCCGCGCTGCCTTTACCGGATCGGCGACAATCTCCTTGACTGTTTTGCCGCTGATCCGGCTCATTTCGCCGGGATGGGGCGTGATAACCACCGGCCCGCCGAAGGACGAGAACTTTTTGGCCTTGCCCGCGAACGCATTGAGCCCGTCGGCGTCCACCACCACCGGCACCTTGAGGCGCGGAGCGAGCCGACGGACGAATTCCGCTGTCATGGCGCTACGGCCGATACCCGGACCGAGGGCCACCACGTCCATCTCAGCGTCGATAAACCCGGCGGTTTTATCCACTGCGTCGGCAGTGATATTCCCAGCGCCGTCATCGGGCAGCGGCAGGGTCATGACCTCGGTCAGCTTGGTTTCAAATATGTTGTTGAGCGATTCAGGCACCGCGGCGGTAACCATCCCGGCCCCGACGGCCATCGCAGCCAGAGAACTCATCACCGGCGCGCCGGTCAGTCCGGTCGAGCCGCCGATTACCAGCAGCTTGCCGAAATCCCCCTTGTTGCTGTCCGGCCTTCGCGACGGCAGCCCGCGGCGCACATCCTCGCGCTCGCAGACATACAGCTTGCAGCCGGCACGATCCAGGGCCTGGCGAGGGAAGCCGACATCCGCGCAGATCACCTCGCCGCAACGGGCGCGACCCGGATAAAACCTGTGCCCCGGTTTCTCGTACCCGAACGTGACAGTCAGCACGGCGCCCAGGCTGTCTCCGGGCACGGCGCCGGTATCCATCTCCACCCCTGTCGGCGAATCGATCGCCACCAGCGGCGGGGAATATTCGTTGACCGTCTCGACAATCCCGGCGATAATCCCGCAGGGAGCGCCGGCCGCCCCCGAACCCAGCAGCCCGTCGACCACCACATCGCAGGCCGAGACCTCCTCGGCCAGAAGGTGGAGAGTATCGTCCGTCAGCTCGATTACATTGACGCCGAAGTTAACCGCCGCCGCCGCCATCAGAGCCGCATCGCCGCTCAACTCATCCAGCCGTCCGGCGAGAAGCACCCTGGGCCAGCCGGGAGCACAGCGCTCTTTCAACCAGCGTGCCGCCACGAACCCGTCGCCGCCGTTGTTGCCTTTTCCGCATAGAATCAGCGGGGAACTGCAAGCTCCGAGAGCCGGAGACTCGAACATCGCATCCACCACCGAGCGGCCGGCGCTTTCCATCAAAACCGCGCCCGGCAGGCCCAGCTCCTCGATTGTAAAGCGGTCGACCTCCCGCATCTGACCGGCTGTCAGTACCGGAATCATGGTCACCCCTGGGTTGCATACAACGATTAACTATTGTCGGAAAAGAGTTGGGGAAATCTAGGTTCAGAAACTCCCGCTTGCCCGGGTCGCCCCCGGGATTTGTCTACCTAAACGACCGCCGGAGCCTGAGGGCCCCGGCGGGCATCGCATTATCGAGCTGTTTACTTGAAGGACTGTCCGATGTCCTTGCCGATACTCACTTCTCCGTTGTCGATCCGGAGATGGAATCCGCAGTCCGGGTTGGTACAAACCCATGCCTTGTATCGAATCGATGAGCCGTCGCGGCCATAGTCGCTCAGGGGTATGAGCAGGCCGGCCCTGCATTTAAGGCATTCCGGAAAATTGGTATCCATCTTGATCCCCCGTCCCATTTAGGTTCAGTAGTACCTTCCGCTTACCGGATCGGTTCAGGCAGATAAAATTTTTTCAGATCGTAGTCTCCCCTCAAGAAGTTAAGCTGGATAAAATTGTTCAAATCGATAATATACCACCTGTTCCTGCTCTCAATCAAACTCATTTCTAACGTAAAGCGTTTCTTTTCGGTGTTTTTTACCTCACCGCCGGCTTGCGGGCCGAACTCGGTATTGATTATCGCATTACTGCTGCCGCGCGCGATATAAACTACCTCCACTGAATATCTTCCCTCCGAGGCGGCCGGGAGGTAGTCCTGAAAAAACATTTCCTTGTAAGAATTCAGGACTTCCTGCTGCTTCTCGGGCGTCAGCGCGTCGTAGTAACCGTGGCTTACGTAATACTGGCTGATCGCTACCTTGTCCCAGGCCATCAGGCCATCCAGCAGCCGGCTGTCCGCGGTATGCAGCGCCCGGATAAACTGCTCCGCCACCTGATGCGGATCGTTTTCAGCCTTGCTGCATGATGACGCCAGCACCAGCAGATAAACAACGGCAAACGCCGCCAGGCGGGATATCCGCCGGTATGATTCGGCGTGCATCTCACCAGCAGTTATTGGTCCTCTGGCAGCCATTCGATCAGCTTGTCCCGGATTTTGTCCGCGGTCAGAGGCTTGAGCATAAAATCGTTGCAGCCCCGTTCCACGGCCCGTTTGGCACTGACCACGCTGTGCGCCGTGATCGCTATCACCGGTATGCCGTACAACTCATGGTGCTTGCGCAATGCCGCTATCGTGTCCAGCCCGCCCATGCCGGCAGGCATGGAGACGTCCAGAAAAATCAGGTCCGGTTTTTCCCGCTCGGCCACTTCCAGGCCTTCCTCCCCGTCGGCGGCCTGCAGCACCTGATACTCATCCTCCAGGCCGACAGCAAAAATATCTCTGTTTTCCGGAACATCATCCACTACCAGGATCTTTTTCATGCGTTGTATTCCTGAAGGCTGGTGACCTGGATCTCGCCCTTACGTAACGCCTCGATTCCCTCCACAGCAGCAATCGCGGCGGCCTTGGTGGTGACATAGGGGATCGAACCGGTCAGCGCCGCCCGCCTCATCGCCGCGGCATCGTACTGGCTTTTCTTATCCGAAGGAGTATTGATCAGCAGACTCACTTTCTTTTCGCTGATCAGGTCGACTATATTCGGGCTGCCCTCTCCCACCTTATGCACCCGCTGGCTCTTGACCCGCTTGCTCTTCAGGAAATCGTGTGTACCGCCGGTGGCGTAGATGACAAATCCCATCCTGGCCAGTTTCTTGACGCTGGGCAGCAGGTTTTCCTTGTCCCGGTCACTGAGGCTGACCGCCACGGCTCCCTCCACCGGCAGAGCGTTACCCGCGCTCATCTGGGCCTTGGCATAGCTCAGGCCGTAACTCCTGTCCATGCCGACAACCTCGCCGGTACTTTTCATCTCCGGTCCCAGCAGGATATCGACGTTGGGAAACTTGATGAACGGCAGAACGCTTTCCTTGATTGAAATATGATCGAAACTGCGCTCTTGCGCAAATCCAAGTTCATCCAGCTTACGGCCGATCATCACCTTGGTGGCCAGCTTGGCCAGGGAGACGCCGATAGTTTTGCTGACATACGGCACGGTGCGGCTGGCCCGCGGGTTGACCTCGAGCACGTAGATTTTCTTGTCCTTGACCGCATACTGGATATTCAGCAGCCCGATCACGTCGAGCGCCCTGGCCAGTTCGGTTGTGGACTTGCGCAGGGCGTCCAGCACACTCTTGCCGAGCTTCAGCGGAGGCATCACGCAGGCCGAGTCGCCGGAATGGATACCGGCTTCCTCGATATGCTGCATGATCCCGCCGATCACCGTGCGCTCACCGTCGCAGATTGCGTCCACATCGACCTCGACAGCGTTTTCCAAGTAGCGGTCGATCAGGATCGACTTGCCCAGCGAGGCGTCCATCGCCGATTTCATGTACCGTTTCAGCGATTCCTCGTCGTAGACGATCACCATCGACTGGCCGCCCAGCACGTAGCTGGGACGCACCAGCACCGGGTAGCCGATATTCGCTGCGATCCTGCTCGCCTCTTTTTCGTTGTAGGCGATCCCGTAGGCCGGATGCTCGATCCCCAGCTGCTCGAGCAGCTTGCCGAACTGTTCCCTGTCCTCGGCCAGGTCGATACTCGACGGCTGGGTGCCGATAATGGGCACGCCCTGCTCGGCCAGCGGCACGGCCAGCTTGAGCGGGGTCTGCCCGCCGAACTGGACAATCACTCCGTCCGGCTTTTCGATATCGACGATATTCAGCACGTCCTCGAGCGTCAGCGGCTCGAAATAGAGCCTGTCCGAGGTATCGTAGTCGGTGCTGACCGTCTCCGGGTTCGAGTTGACCATGATCGACTCGTAACCCTCCTCTTTGAGCGCGAACGCCGCCTGCACGCAGCAGTAATCGAACTCGATACCCTGGCCGATCCGGTTGGGACCGCTGCCCAGGATCATCACTTTCTTGCGCCGCGTGGGCCAGGACTCGTCCTCGCTCTCGTAGGTGCTGTACAAATAGGGAGTATGGGCCTCGAACTCGCCGCCGCAGGTATCGACACGCTTGAACACCACCTGCACCCCCCTGCTCTTGCGCAGGGAGCGGATCTCCAGTTCATCGATCCCGGTCAGGCTGCCGATCTGGTAGTCGCTGAACCCCATCCGCTTGGCCTCGCGGAGCACGTCGGCGCTGAGCCCGCTCTTGGAACGCAGCTTGCTCAGACGGCCCTCCATCTCGACAATTTCCTGCATCTGCCAGATAAACCACGGGTCGATTCCGCTGAGCTCGTAGATTTTTTGCGGGTCCCAGCCCTCGCGCAGGGCGTGACGGATATAGAACACGCGCTCGGAGTTGGGCCGGCGGAGTTCGTCTGCCAGTTTTTCCGGCATTTCGATCTCGCGGCCGTCGGCCCCCAGGCCGTAGCGGTTGGTTTCCAGGCCGCGGAGAGCTTTCTGCAGCGACTCTTTGAATGTCCGCCCGATAGCCATCACCTCGCCCACGCTTTTCATCTGCACGGTCAGCGTATCGTCGGCGCCGGGAAACTTGTCGAACGTGAAGCGCGGAATCTTGGTGACCACGTAATCGATAGTGGGTTCGAACGAGGCCGGGGTCTGCCGGGTGATATCGTTGGGGATCTCATCCAGCGTGAGGCCCACGCTGAGCTTGGCCGCGATCTTGGCGATCGGGAAACCGGTGGCCTTGCTGGCCAGGGCGCTCGAACGAGACACGCGCGGGTTCATCTCGATAATCACCAGCCGGCCGTTTTCCGGGTTGACCGCGAACTGGATATTGCTGCCGCCTGTCTCGACCCCGATCTCACGGATCACAGCCAGCGAGGCATCGCGCATCCGCTGGTACTCCTTGTCGGTCAGGGTCTGGGCCGGAGCCACCGTGATACTGTCGCCGGTATGGATCCCCATCGGGTCAAAATTCTCGATGGAGCAGATAATGACCACGTTGTCCTTGAGGTCGCGCATGACCTCCAGTTCGTATTCCTTCCAGCCCAGCACGGATTCCTCGACCAGAATCTCGCTGATCGGCGAGAGGTCGATGCCCCATTTGGCGGCTTTCTCGAATTCCTCGATGTTGTCGGCGTGGCCGCCGCCGGAGCCGCCCAGCGTAAACGAGGGCCTGATAATCACCGGGAAGCCTATTTTTTCGACGACCTGCCGCGCCTGCTCCATGTTACGCGCGTAATCTCCACGGATCAGGTCAAGCCCGATTTTCTTCATCGCGTTGCCGAACAACTCCCGGTCCTCGGCCTTTTTGATCGCCTCGATCTTGGCGCCGATCAGCTCCACCCCGAACTTGTCCAGCACGCCGCTATCGGCCAGCTCCACCGAGACATTCAGACCCGTCTGGCCGCCCATCGTGGACAGCAGGGCGTCGGGACGCTCTTTTTCGATAATCTTGGCGACAACATCGGGAACAATCGGTTCGAGATAGACCGCATCGGCTGTTTCCGGGTCGGTCATGATCGTGGCGGGATTGCTGTTGACCAGCACCACCTCGTAACCCTCGTCACGGAGAGCTTTGCAGGCCTGAGTGCCCGAGTAATCGAATTCGCAGGCCTGGCCGATCACGATCGGCCCGGAGCCGACAATCAATATTTTCTTTAAGTCGGTACGTTTCGGCATTTATCCATCTTCTCAGGTTATTTTGGTTGTAATGCGTTAAAATTCAAGGACCCGGGCTGTCAGCTGATTTCTGATCCTTCGATCTCCATGCCCGGGTCCAGTTTAAGATCGATAATCCTGACAGCGCGTGTTTCGGTATCGAGTAGCGCGGCGGTGCAATCGCCGGTGAGCCATCCGCCGCATTCGCCGGGGTTGATCCCCACCCGAGTGTTTCGCTCACCGGCGGTCTCGACAAGCGTGTCGTGGGTATGGCCGAAGATGATCACGTCAGCGTCGTGCTGCGCGGCCTCGGCTTCCCAATCAGAGCAATCGTGGGTCACGCGGATTACAAGCCCGCCGGCCTCGAACTGGACAGGCGGCTCCTCTATTGAACCGCCGAGGGCGGCGGCTTTCAGCTTGAGGCCCACTTTCTCGCCGTCGTTGTTGCCGTAGATCGCCCTGAACGGGCATTTGAGGTCGCCCAGCACCTCGATTGCGAACGGAGCCACCACATCGCCGCCGTGGATCACCAGCTCGCAGCCGGCGGCATTAAAATGCTCCACAGCCCGTCCGAGCATCGGTACGTTGTCATGGCTGTCGGCGACGATTCCTACCAGCACGCAGTCAGTTCTCCCTTCGACTTCGGCACTCTCAATAAGCCCGTGACGCCACCACTCTGAGGGCGGAGGGTTTCCCGGTGAGAATGCACTTGCCGTCTTCCTGTTCAGCATCGAGCGGGATGCAGCGGATAGTAGCTTTCGTTTCCCGCTGCATCCGCTCTTCGTCCTCGCGGTCTCCCGCCCAGTGGATCAGCGCGAACCCGCCCTCATCGTCCATGTACTGTTTGAACTCATCGTAGCTGTCTATTTTCCTGGTATTTTCCTCGCGGAAGGCCAGCGCTTTATCGTAGAGTCCCTGCTGGACCTTGTCAAGCAGGGCCGCGACATTATCGGCCAGGCCTTCCATCGGCTCGAAACTCTTTTCGCCACTATCTCTACGGACCAGCACTACCTGAGCGTTGTCCACATCGCGGGGGCCGAGCTCAATCCGCACGGGCACGCCCTTGAGCTCCCACTCGCTGAACTTGAATCCCGGCTTGAACTGGTCGCGGTCATCGAGCTGCACGCTGAACCTGCCGGCCAGTTCCCGCTTGATCCGGTTCGCTTTTTCCAGCACCCTCTCCCGCTCGTCGTCCGAGCGGTAGATCGGCACGATCACGCACTCGATCGGCGCGAGTTTCGGCGGCAGTACCAGGCCGTTGTCGTCGCTGTGGACCATAATCAGCGCGCCGATCAGGCGGGTGCTGACACCCCAGCTCGAGGCCCAGACCAGCTTGCGCTCACCGTCGGCGTCCAGGAAATCGACATCGAACGCGCGGGCGAAATTCTGGCCCAGGTTGTGGCTGGTGCCCGCCTGGAGCGCCTTGCGGTCCTGCATCATCGCCTCGATAGTATATGTCCGCAACGCGCCGGCGAATTTTTCGCGCTCGGTCTTGAGTCCCCAGATCACCGGCATCGCCATCGTGTCCTCGGCGAACGAGCGGTAAACCTCCAGCATCCGCCTGGTTTCGGCCTCGGCCTCGGCTTCGGTGGCGTGGGCCGTGTGGCCCTCCTGCCAGAGAAACTCGGTGGTGCGCAGGAACAGGCGGGTACGCAGCTCCCAGCGGATCACGTTGCACCACTGGTTGATCAGCAGGGGCAGGTCGCGGTAGCTCTGGATCCACTTGCGGTACATGCTCCAGATAATCGTCTCGCTCGTCGGGCGGATCACATAGGGTTCTTCAAGCTCGCTGCCGCCGGCGTGGGTGACCACGGCGCACTCGGGGCTGAAACCCTCGACATGCTCGGCTTCCTTGCGGAGGAATTCCTCGGGGATCAGCAGCGGGAAATATGCGTTGACATGCCCGGTTTCCTTGAACATCCGGTCCAGCTCGGCCTGCATTTTTTCCCAGATCGCATACCCGTGGGGCCGGATCACCATGCAGCCCTTGACCGGCGCGTAATCGGCCAGTTCCGCCCGCAGAACGATGTCCTGATACCAGCGGGAGTAATCCTTGTCTCGCGAAGTTATGCCTTTTGACATTCCAATCCCTTAACTATTTATAAGTTAGCACGTTTTAGCCAAATCGATATAATCTATAAAACCAGCAGAATTGTGTCAATGATGGCGCCGGCACCCGCTGCGCATCAGGCTTGCGAATACCCGTCTTCCGGTGCGCTTTCCCGTTTACGGGCGAGATAAGCGGTGAACAGAAGCCAGATAAACGGCTCGACTTCGTAGCGGATCCTGGCGTTTTCCCCGATTTCAATCAGGTTGGCCAGCAAGGTTACATACGTCACCAGGGCCAGCATGAACAGGATCGTGCCGCCGTGCGGACTTGCAAGGTAGCTGCGTGAGGCTGTCAAGATGACGGCCGGCCAGTAAATCAGGATTACGAGCAGCGCGATCAGCACGAACAGCCCGATATCGGGGATCGTGTTGGCGAGTTTTATCCTGGTCTTGAATTCCGTGTGATAATTATCTCTCCACAGGGAGCTGAGCTGGCCGTAGAGCAGGACATCGGTTACCCTCAGCGCCGGGGCGATCCGCTCCACGTTGCGGGTGGAAAAAACCTGGTCGTGGGGCGGCTGCAAGTAAAGGCTCGCCGCGCCGAGCACACCCCTGAGGTAGGCCGAGGGCCGGTGGATGATTACGCTGATGTCATCGCGGAGAAACCTCCGCGAAATATCGACATAGGCAGGGTTGTTGAAATTGGGGAAACCGTCGGTTGTACGCGCATTGTCCATGATCGGGATGCCGGTGGGCAGGTACGCCTTGATCGTCCCGATCTTTTCCCGATAATAGTCAATACTCTCGAAATTGGCGTACAACCCATATTTCGATAAATCTCCCTCGGCATGCATCCTGACCCGGTCCTCATCAGGCACCTGCATGATCGTAATTTTGTAAAAATTCATTCCCAGCATCGTGCTGGTGGTCAGGCTGCCGACCGTATAGTAGTTCTTGGCCATCCAGAGGCCCACCAGCAGCAGCGGGACAGCGGCGGCCGCGGCGATCTGCCTGCGCCGGTCCGGCAGCAGCCGGCACAGGGTGAGGGGAACGGCCAGGACCCATAACGGGTGAAACATGCTTCTGGTCAGGACAACCATAGCCAGCAGGGAAAACAAACAGAACAGCCAGCCGGACGTGCGGCGTTCCAGATAGATATTGAGCGCCAGGGCGGACGATATCAGCAGCAGCGCTAGGGGATAAGTGTAAAACGCCCAGTTCTCCAGCAGGATCGTGGCTGGAGCGACAGTGAACAGGCCGGACAGCAGCAGCGCCCGGCGGGGTTTAATATTCAGCCTGAGCGCCAGCAGGTAGATGGAAAGGGTCAGGCAAAGCCCGGCGAGAAGATAGATCAGATTGAAGGCGAGCAGCGCATGCTCCCCGAAACAGCGCAGGACAAAGCCGACAAACAGGTTGAACAGCGGAGGCTGGGCGTGGAGCAGAAGAACCGTGCGGAACAGGTCCTCGCGCAGAAGACTCGGATCGGCGATCTGGATCAGGCCGGTTAAATCCTCCAGAAACCTGACTCCGGCCGCAAAATAGCTAAGCCTCGAAACAAGAAAAATTACCAGCAGGTATAAACAGTTGCGTCCGGCGCCCGCGGGGAAAAGGTCTGCCGGCCTCACCCTCTGTTCGCTCACCCTGCGCCCCGCGGCTCAGTTAACTGGATCTTATCGATATTTGCGGCTGATTTGAACATTAAGAAAGTTGGCACTGCTGCGACCGTGCGCAACTATAAAAAAAGGCTACGCTTTAAAATAATACGGAGCCTTTTTCAAGTGCATCTCATTGCATTTTATAGCTTTCTCCCCTCGGCCTTAAGAATCGGCTTGAGGGAACGAACCAGCTCGTCGAACTGATCAGGATTCAGCGACTGCTCCCCGTCGGAGAGGGCGTTTTCCGGATCGATGTGCACTTCGATCATTACGCCATCGGCGCCGCAGGCGGCCGACGCCTTGGTCATCGGCCCGACCAGGGCCGGGATACCGGTCCCGTGGCTGGGGTCGACAATCACCGGCAGGTGGCTGAGCTGTTTGATCAGCGGTACAGCCGAGAGATCGAGCGTATTGCGCGTGGCGGTCTCGAAAGTGCGGATTCCGCGTTCGCAGAGAATCACGTTCGGGTTGCCCTGGCTGACGATGTACTCGGCGGACATCAGGAACTCGTTGATTGTCGCCGACAGGCCTCGCTTGAGCAGGACCGGCTTATCGAGCAGACCCACCTGCTTGAGCAGGGAGTAGTTCTGCATGTTGCGCGTACCGACCTGGAGGACGTCGGCAAACCGGGCCACCAGCGGGATATCCTGCGGGGTCATGATTTCGGTTACGATCGGCAGGCCGGTTTTAGCGCGGGCCTCGGCCAGCAGTTCCAGACCCTCTTCCTCCAGGCCCTGGAAACTGTAAGGGCTTGTGCGGGGTTTGAACGCTCCTCCGCGCAGCAGACGGGCGCCGGCTTTCTTGACCCGCTCGGCGGTCTCGATTATTTGCTCCCGGCTCTCGACGCTGCAGGGACCGGCGATAATGACGAACTGCTTTCCGCCGATCTCGACGTTTTTGCCCACCTTGACTACCGTTTTGTCCCGCTTCAGCTCACTGCCGACCAGCTTGTACGGCTTGAGGATCGGAATCACCGATTCCACGCCGGGCACGGACTCCAGGCTTTTGAGCCGGAACTTGCCGCGCTCGTCGCCGATAGCCCCGATCACGGTCCGCTGCTCGCCGAATATCGGGTGGGTCTTGTAGCCCAGCTCGCGCACTTTCTCGAACACGTGGTCGATCTGCGCGCGAGTGGCGCCCTCTTTCATCACGATTATCATCCGGATAACTCCTCCCCGCGCACGGGGGCTTTCGATGTCCCGGGCAGGCTTATTTAGCTGCCTGCTCGGCCACCAAATCGCCTGCCTCGCGGGTGCCGTAACCCATCTTGTCGGCGCCCAGGTTCTCGATCTTGTTGGCGCAGGCCCACTTCACGGCATCGATAATATCCCTGGCCGTTTCCGTTTCGCCCAAATCCTCCATCATCATCGCGGCGCTGCAGATAGAGGCCAGCGGATTGATCACGTTCTGACCGGTGTACTTGGGCGCGCTGCCGCCGATCGGCTCATACATCGAGATACCCTCGGGATTGATATTGCCGCCCGCGGCGATACCCATCCCGCCCTGGACCATCGCGCCCAGATCGGTGATAATGTCGCCGAACATGTTCTCGACCACGATCACGTCGAACCACTCCGGGTTCTTGACCATCCACATGCAGGTGGCGTCCACATGGGCGTACTCGCGCTTGATATCGGGATAGTCGGCCTCGCCCACCTCGTGGAACGCACGCTCCCACAGGTCGCTGGCGTAGGTCAGCACGTTGGTCTTGGCCACGAGGGTCAGAGTCCTGTTCTTGTCCCGCTTGCGGCAGTACTCGAACGCGTAGCGCAGGCAGCGCTCCACACCCTTGCGGGTATTGATCGAGGTCTGGAGCGCTACCTCGTCGGCAGTGCCCTTTTTCAGGTTGCCGCCGGCGCCGGCGTAAAGGCCCTCGGTGTTCTCACGCACGACCACGAAATCGATCTCCGCGGGCCCCTTGTCCTTGATCGGTGTCCAGACGCCGGGGTAAAGCTGGACCGGGCGCAGGTTGATGTAATGGTCCAGGCCGAAACGCAGGGCCAGCAACAGGCCTTTTTCCAGGATACCGGGCTTGACATCGGGATGGCCGATAGCACCCAGCAGGATAGCGTCGTATTGCTTCAGCGTCTCGACACCGTCCTCGGGCAGGACCACGCCGGTGGCCTTGTAATTCTCGCCGCCCCAGTTGAATTCAGTGAACTCGAAATTGACGTTGTACTTACCGGCAGCAGCCTTGAGCACTTTTAAAGCTTCGTCAACAACCTCGGGTCCCGTACCGTCGCCGGGGAGTACTGCGATCTTGTAACTCGACGCCATCTAGCAGCTCCTTATGATCTAGCGGATTGAATATTGAGTGATTTCAGTGACTCAAATTTCAGCAAGCGGCAATAAAGATAAAGCAATCCGGCCTATCCCGCCAGCAACCAGGGCTGCCTGCCGTGATGGCCGCGTTCGAATTCCGCGATTTCAGCATCATGCTGCAGGGTCCAGCCGATAAGGTCCAGGCCCTTGAGCAGGCAGTTGCGCGCGAACGTTGGCATCTCGAAGGAAAACTCGAGGCCGCCGGGCGAGGTGACTTTCAGCCCCTGGAGATCCACCGTGAGCCGGGTTCCCTCGTTGGCTTCGATTTCCTTGAACAACGCGTCAACCTCAGCGGCGCTCAGCGTAACCGGCACCATCCCATTCTTGGTGCAGTTGCTGTAGAAAATATCGGCGAAACTGGGCGCAATCACGCTGCGGAAACCGTATTCGAGCAGCGCCCAGGGCGCGTGCTCGCGGCTTGAGCCGCAGCCGAAGTTGTCACGGGCCACCAGGATGCCCGCTCCCGCGAAGCGCGGCGCGTTGAGGATGAAATCCGGGTTCGGCCGGGTTTCTTCCTCGTCCAGGTAGCGCCAGTCGTGGAACAGGTGCTTACCGAACCCCGTGCGCTCGATTTTTTTGAGGAACTGCTTGGGGATTATCTGGTCCGTATCGACATCCTGGCGATCGAGAACGGCCGCCAGGGCGGTATAGTTCGTAAAAGCTTCCATGGCAATATCTCGTGCTGAATGAAACCCGTTTAATTTCAGTTCATTTCGCGGGGGTCGGCGAAGCGGCCGGCCACCGCCGCCGCCGCGGCCATCAACGGGCTGACCAGGTGGGTACGGCCACCCTTGCCCTGACGGCCCTCGAAATTACGGTTGCTGGTCGAGGCGCAGCGCTCGCCTGGGGCCAGACGGTCGTCGTTCATCGCCAGGCACATCGAGCAGCCCGCGGCGCGCCAGTCGAAGCCGGCCTCGGCGTAGACCTTGTCCAGACCCTCCTGCTCGGCCTGCTGCTTGACCAGCCCGCTGCCGGGAACGATGATCGCGTTGACCGAAGGAGCGACCTTGCGGCCCTTGACAAACCCGGCCACCTCGCGAAGGTCCTCGATCCGGCCATTTGTGCAACTGCCGATAAACACGGTATCGATTTTGATATCCTTGATCGGAGTATTGGGCGCCAGGCCCATATACTCCAGGGCCAGCTCGGTTGTGCGGCGCTGGTTGGGATCGGCGAAATCCGCCGGGTCCGGCACCTTGCCGTCGATATCGGTGACCATGCCGGGGCTGGTACCCCAGGTGACCTGCGGCCGAATGGAGTCGACAGTCATCTCCACCACCTCGTCGTATTCGGCGTCCGGGTCCGAGGGCAGCTGCTTCCAGGTCTCGATCGCCTTGAGGAAATCATCGCCCCCGGGAGCGTACGGACGGCCTGCGAGGTAATCGAAAGTGGTCTGGTCCGGGGCCACCATCCCGGCCCGCGCACCGGCCTCGATACTCATGTTGCACAATGTCATCCGGCCTTCCATCGACATGTCCCGGACCACCTGCCCGGCGTATTCGATCACGTAACCGGTACCGCCAGCCGTGCCGATCTTGCCGATAATGGCCAGAATCACATCCTTGGGCCGGATATTCTCCGGAACCGCTCCCTCCACCCGGATCAGCATCGACTTGGGCCTGCTCTGCTGGAGCGTCTGGGTCGCCAGCACGTGCTCCACCTCGCTGGTGCCGACCCCGAAGGCCAGCGCGCCGAACGCGCCGTGGGTGGCGGTGTGGCTGTCGCCGCAGACAATCGTCATCCCGGGCAGGGTCAGGCCCTGCTCGGGGGCGATCACGTGGATGATTCCCTGACGGACGTCGTCGATATCGAACAGGGTGATCCCGAACTCTTTGCAGTTTTCGCGCAGAGTTTTTACCTGCTGCGCGCTGAGAGGGTCGGCTATCGGTTTGTCGCGGTTGGCAGTCGGGACGTTGTGGTCCGGCACGGCGAAAGTCGCCCGCGGCTGGCGCATGGCGCGCCCGGTGAGCCTGAGCCCCTCGAACGCCTGGGGCGAGGTGACCTCGTGGACCAGATGGCGGTCGACATAGAGGAGCGTGATCCCCTCGTGCTCGCCCACCACGTGCGCGTCCCAGATTTTCCGGAACATGGTATTACCCATCACAAGACTCCTTATCATCCTTCAACAATAGTCCGTGCTGATAATTATGCGGTTATGGCGACCGGATTACCTGCCGGTTTTCTTACGCGCGAACAGGGCCTTGTTGATCGCGTTCAGGTAGGCGCGGGCCGTGGCGTCCATTACATCGGTGCTGGCGGCCTTGCCCATGAACTCGATCCCGTCGAACACGACATGGATGAACACCTCGCCCACGGCCTCGCGGCCCTCGGTAATCGAACGGATATTGTAGTCGATAAGCGCGCCCTCCAGGCCCACTATCCTGTCGATAGTGTTGCACAGCGCACTCACCGGCCCGTCGCCCGTGGCAGCCTCCTCGACCTCGTCGCCGGTATCGATATTCTTCAGCACCAGCGTGGCGCTGCTGACAACCTGGTTGCCGCCGACAGTCTGGATGTATTTCATGTGCCAGGCCTCGGGGATATGCTGGATCCCGTCCTGGGCAATCGCCAGCAGGTCGTCGTCGGTGATCGTCTTTTTCTGGTCGGCCAGCTTGGTGAACAGCTTGTAGGCTTTCTCCAGGTCATCCTTGGCCAGCTCGAAGCCGAGTTCCTTGAACCGGACACTCAGGGCGTGACGGCCCGAGTGCTTGCCGAGCACGATGTTGCTCTTCATAATCCCCACCGACTGCGGGGTCATGATCTCGTAGGTCAGCGAGTCCTTGAGCATCCCGTCCTGGTGGATTCCCGCCTCGTGGGCGAACGCGTTCTTGCCGACAATCGCCTTGTTCTGCTGGACGAACACGCCGGTGATATTGCTCAGCAGGCGGCTGGTGGGATAAATCTCCTCGGTGACAATCCCGGTGGTAAAATCGAACATATCCGGGCGGGTGCGGCAGGCCATCACGAATTCCTCGAGCGATGCATTGCCCGCGCGCTCGCCGATACCGTTGACCGTACACTCCACCTGACCGGCTCCGTTCTGGCAGGCGGCGATAGAGTTGCTGACTCCCAGCCCGAGATCGTTGTGGCAATGGGTGCTGAGCACGGCCTTGCCGCCCAGGTCGGGCACGGCGTCGCAGAGCTTCTTCATCCTTGCTCCCCACTCGCTGGGGATCGCATAGCCCACCGTGTCAGGGATATTGATCGTGGTCGCGCCGGCGTCGATAGCGGCCTGAACCACCTGGGCCAGGTAATCGTCAGCCGTGCGGCCGGCGTCCTCGCAACTGAACTCGATATCGTCGAAATAGCCCTTGGCCTTCTCGACCGCCTTCACCGCCGCCTCCAGCACTTGCTCGCGGCTTTTCTTGAGCTTGTACTTGAGGTGGATATCGCTGGTGGCGATAAAAGTGTGAATCCTGGGTTTCTCAGCCTTCTCCAGCGCTTCGGCGGCCCGTTCGATATCGATCGGGACAGCACGGGACAGCCCTGCGATCACGGGACCCCTGACTTCTTCGGCCACTTGTTTAACCGCCTCGAAATCCCCGTCGCTGGCAATCGGGAATCCGGCCTCCATCACGTCCACGCCCAGCTTTGCGAGCTGATGGGCCATCCTGAGCTTCTCCTCCAGGTTCATGCTGCAACCGGGGCTCTGTTCACCGTCGCGAAGAGTAGTATCGAATATTGTTACCATGCGTTTAGCGTCAGACATCGTCAGTTCCTCCCCATCTATGGTAAAGAATCGGTTTTCACAAAACTGTGCCGGTCAACACGCACGCAGCAAATCACGTGCATGCAGCAGTCCGCCGGGTGCGGCAACGCGCCCGAACAGCCCTGGCAAGCCGGTAGTGGAAAACCATCTTCTCTGGATAGCGAAACAGAACATCGCCGGGGAATCCCCCTGAATATTTTACAGTCAGCCGCCCAGGGTTCTGCCGATAGCCCGGGCGATAATTTCGAGTTCTTTCATCAGGTTAGCGAACTGATCCGGATACAGGCTCTGCGCCCCGTCACTGACAGCCTTTTCCGGCTCGTGATGGACCTCGATCAGCAGCCCGTCGGCGCCGGCGGCGATCGAGGCGCGCGCCATCGGCAGCACCTTGTCGCGGATACCGGTTCCGTGGCTGGGGTCGGCCACTATCGGCAGGTGGCTGAGCTTCTGCACGACCGGAATTGCGCAGATATCCATTGTATTTCTCGTGTACGTTTCGAAGGTGCGGATTCCACGCTCGCAGAGAATCACATTCCTGTTGCCGCCGGAGAGCACGTATTCGGCGCTCATCAGGAGTTCCTCGATAGTCGCGGACAATCCCCGCTTGAGCAGCACCGGCTTATCCAGCGTACTGAGCGCGCGGAGCAGGGTAAAATTCTGCATGTTGCGCGCACCCACCTGCAGCATGTCCACATAGGGCAGCATCAACTCGATCTGGCTGGCGTCCATGATCTCGCTGACCACGGCCAGGCCGTGCTTGTCCGCCGCGGCGCGCATGAGTTGCAATCCCTCCTCGCCCATCCCCTGGAAACTGTAGGGGCTGGTCCGGGGCTTGAATGCACCGCCGCGAAGGATC
Organism: Candidatus Glassbacteria bacterium; assembly: GCA_019456185.1. Lineage (NCBI taxonomy): Bacteria > Candidatus Glassiibacteriota > Candidatus Glassiibacteriota bacterium. The sequence goes on from VRUH01000013.1 coordinate 34,491, forward strand.
CGGGCGCCGCTGTCGGCGACACGGCCGGCGATTTCCTCGATCTGCTCCCTGCTTTCCACCGCGCACGGGCCGGCCATCACGACCACTTTCCTGCCGCCGACTTTAATGCCCTTGCCGAGCTCGATCACCGAATTGGCGGGCTGGAACTGACGGCTGGCAATCTTGTACGGGGCGGAGATACGCACGACCTCGCTGACGCCGTCGAGAATCTCGAAATCGCGCGGGTCGATACTGGCGGTTTCACCCACGGCACCGATGATCGTCCGGGTCTTTCCAGTAGAGCGATGGGAATCGAGATTGAGGCTCTGCATTTTTTCAATCACCGCCTGGATCTGCTCCTCGGTGGCATCGTGACTCATGCTGATGACCATCTGAGTTATCCTTCCTTTTCGGTCAGTTCACGCTCGAGTCGGCGGGTTTCATCGATTATCCTCTCGAACAGTCGACGGATCGCCTCATCGGAAAGCGGACCGGGGTTGCTTTCCTGGATGTTATCGTAAATCTGGTCTTCCCTGGCCGGGTTATAGACCGGCACTCCCATCTTCCGCTTGATCCTGCCGATTTCCAGCGCGTAACCAGCCCGCTGGTTCAACAGCTCCAGCAGTTTGTTGTCCACCTCGTCGATCTTGATTCGCCAGTCACAGATATCCATCTGGAGCTTCCGTTAAGTTTAAGCCACGGGTAATCATCGTGATCGCCGTGCTACAACCGTCCGGGTGCGTAAGGACGATATTGTCGGGTGGATAGTAAAAAACCACTATCTGCTGATAGTGGTTTTTTGCGGCCTTGCAAGCTGAACGAAAAATCTCAGGTCCAATCCTCCACTATCGAGCACGGTTTAACCGGGAATAAACAAATACCAGTAAAGGTAACACACCTTTTCCTCCCAGAACCGGCTTGTGGAGCCGGACATAACCTCAAATTCCGAAAGTCATTCCAATCAAAGATATAAGACATATTAAGCAATCATCTGCCTGCCGTCAAGTTTCTTCCGGCCATTAATCCGGCCTGAATCGTTTTAGCAAAGATATCGGCATGCGGGCAGTTTTCTTTCAGAGTGCAACATTAGCGCGGCGAGTTCATAAAGTGAACTTGCCAAAATCCTCCGGGTTCATTTTGCGCAGAGTCTCGCGAAGGACTTCCGGATCGTACTCCTCGGCTTGCTGTGAGACCGTTTTGGGAACTATCTTGCTGGCGCACTCCAGCAGCTTCTCGGTGGTACGGATCGGCGCTTTCATTCTCAGGGCCAGGGCAATCGAGTCGCTGGGGCGCGCGTCCAGCTCGATTTTCTTACCTTCCTGGCTCAGGTGGATTTTGGCGAAATACGTATTGTCTTTCAGGTCGTAGATAACCACGCTGTCCATCGTCACGCCCAGATCGAGCAGGGCCTGCTTGAACAGGTCGTGGGTCAGCGGACGTTTGAATTTCACCCCACTGATTTCCATCGCGATCGCGCTCGCCTCGCTGGGACCGATCCAGATCGGCAGGACCCGCTCGCCGTCCTTTTCCTTGAGCAGGACGACAGGGGAGTTGTTTGAACTGTCCATCCCAAGTCCTGAAATCGTCAACTCAACCATTGCCGGCTCGCTTATGTTGAGAAACCGTTACAATTACCCGCTACTTACCCTAAGCGAAAGGGGCGCGTAAATCAAGGCGCAGCAGAAAATATTCACCGTCCATCCGGGTCCTCAGGTCCCCATCGTCCAGCTTGCCAGGTACTTGACCTGTTCGGGCGTCAGTTCATCGATCGTTACGCCCATGCTCTTGAGCTTCAGCTCGGCCACCCACTCGTCGATAGAAACCGGGACGTCGTAAACCCTGGGTTCGAGTTCGTCCCTGTGGCTGGCCACGTACTCGGTGGTCAGCGCCTGGGTGGCGAAACTCATGTCCATCACCGAGGCGGGATGGCCCTCGGCGCAGGCCAGGTTGACCAGCCGTCCCTGGCCGAGGACGAAAATCCTGCGGCCGTCTTTCATCACGTAAGCGTCCACTTCCCTGCGGACGTTCCGTTCGATCCTGTCGGCGATTTTTCCCAGCCCGTCGAGGTCGAGTTCGACATTAAAATGGCCGCTGTTGCAGACTATCGCGCCGTCTTTCATCTTTTCGAAATGCTCCGGGCGGATCACATTGAGATCGCCGGTGAGCGTGCAGAATACATCGCCGATCGGCGCGGCGTCCTCCATTTTCATCACCCGGTAGCCGTCCATCACCGCCTCGATAGCTTTCACCGGATCGACTTCGGTTACGATCACATTGGCGCCCATTCCGCGCGCCCGCATTGTAAAGCCGCGTCCGCAGTAGCCGTAGCCAGCCGCCACCACGTTCTTGCCGGCCAGCAGAACGTCGGTGGCCCGGATTATCCCGTCCACTGTCGACTGCCCGGTACCGTAGCGGTTGTCGAACAGGTGCTTGGTCCGGGCGTCGTTGACCGCGAACACGGGGATTTTCAGGGCGTTGTCGGCGGCCATCGCGCGAAGGCGGATCACCCCGGTGGTGGTCTCTTCCATGCTGCCGATGATCTCGCCCAGCTGGCCGGGATAATCGGAATGGACTGTGCTGACCAGGTCGGCCCCGTCATCCATCGTGACAACCGGACGGTGCTCGATCGCGGCGCGGATATGTTCGTAGTAAGTGTCGTTGTTCTCGCCGCGCACGGCGTAGACCTTGATCCCGTCGTGCTCCACCAGCGATGCGGCCACGTCGTCCTGGGTGCTCAGCGGGTTGGAGGCGCAGAGCAGCAGGTCCGCCCCGCCGGCGGTCAGGGTGCGGCACAGGTTGGCTGTTTCGGCTGTGACGTGAAGGCAGGCGCTCAGCTTGAGACCCGCCAGCGGCTGTTCCTTGCTGAACTTTTCCCGCACTATCTGAAGGACCTGCATGTCGTGGTCAGCCCAATCGATCCTCTTCTTCCCCTCCTCAGCCAGGCTCATGTCCGCTACATGGTAATCCATCGAATCTCCAAATAGTCGGGTTAATAGGTTTTGCGGCACCTGGTAAAAACCACTTTGCGACGCGATAAACGAACCGGCAGGTTCAGCCCTCCCCTGAGGACGCTGAACTCTGCCGGCGCTCGGAAATCTCACAAGCTGTTTCGGACCGGGATCAGAGCAGTTCCTGCTGAATCCTGGCGTTGTCCTCGTTCAAATTGAGTTGCACAGAGTCCTGGTCCGTGGGCAGCGGCATATCCCAGATCAGACTTTCATTGGTGGTTCCGGGCCGGCGGACCTCGCAGTGCAGCCACCAGATGCCGAACGGCAGGATGAGGTTATTGATTCGGCTGTTCTTATCGGTCACCTCGATTTTGGTGGCAAGTTCCGGGGAGATAGCTTCCTTGAACTCGCCGAAACCTTTGTACGCCCTGCCCTTCCAGTCGTTGAGCTTGGCTTCGTACTGGCCCTTGAGATCGAGATAGCGCTGGTGGACCTCATGGCGCTCATCCAGCATGTCCTGCATACCGGATTCAAGCTTCTGGAAGATCGGATATTTCTTGCGGTACGCGACTGATTTATTGCTCATGTTTTCCAGCTCATCACGCATCACGTCCACGGAATCGGCCATCCGGGCACTGCGTTCGAGAATCTGCTGGTAGGTTGACAGCAGAGCCAGCAGTTCGGAGGAATCGGGACGGGGACCGGGCTTGTTCATCTGAACGAGACTGTCCAGCACGGCCGGGTAGTCGTATGAGAGGAACTCCACATCGACGTTCTGACTTGCGTTTTGATCTGACAACTGCAGCTCGATGTAATACGTGCTCCTGGCCGAACAGCCGACAATCAGGATCAGGCAGGCCGCGAGCACGGAGAACTTCGCACGACTAAAATCCATAAGATTTCCCCCTCTAGCACTAAGCTGTAGTCGTCACGGCAAGCGCAGATAAACCGCCGCCGCATGAACTCGGCTTCATTTTGACGCAAGATAATTAATTGCGCTGCGCGGAGATGTCAAGCATAAACATCCACGCTGACACCCGTTCCGGCGAGACTGGCCTGAAAGGTCAGCAGGCCGTTGATCGCACTGCGGGTTCTCATCCCGGCGGCCAGCGCACTTCGTTCGAGACTGTTCTGCGTAGCCTGCAGCAGTCTCAAGCTGTGCGACTGTATTTCCCACGTGCCGGCCGAGCGGGAGATCATCCTGCCGGCCACCTCGCTGACATGGGCCCTGTCGAGAAAACTCACCTCGCTGCCCTGGGCAACCCACACGGCTTTGTCCGCGGCCCAGTTGGACCCGGGTATCGGGCTGGACCCCGCCGGGTTCAGGCCCGCACCGTATTGCACATGCTGTGAAAGCAGATGCGGCACAGCCTGCGCCTGAGGGCTGAAATAGCCAGGAGATGAGATAGAGCTGAGTACCATAACCGACCCCCCGGTTTAATAAAACTCAGCTAATCTTTGCTCTACCTGAGTAGAACATTATCATACAACCGGCAGCCGAAAAATTAAAGTCTCTTGATGAACTGCCGATATTGTTACTGTCAAAGAAAATACAGCGGGCGCGCAACGGCTCCCTTCCAACTCTCCCCTGTGTTGCTGGGAACCCCAAATTGCCGCTGACGTGCTCACTCTCAGGCCCGGCCCCATCGCCGGGCCTTAACTTTTATACCTGGTCCGCGCTCAAAATCCGGAAATCAACCCTTCTGCCGATAAGCTCCTTCGAGAGCAGGGTGTTCTTTTTTTTACATTGCGGTCAACCGCCGGCATCAGACGCTTTAAACGTTCAATTTTTAGCCTGGCCCCGTAATACGGGCGCGTCAATCTCCCGTTTGCGCTGCCGGTAGTGGTTGAATACCGCAGATGATCGTTGCGCATGGCAAGAAAATCGACCACAGAATTCAACTTTAATCTGGAATTCCCGTTCAGCTTATTATTATTATACTACGTTTGGCCGGCTAATACAAAATGATTTTGTCCCGCCGGCAACCGGCAGCCAGTGAAAGAAGCAGGATAACCAGCAGACGGAGAGTGCGGGCCGATGCCGATGGTGGAGTTCATATCCCCGAAATGGGAATGCAGCCGCTGCCACACCAAAGTGGAAAAACCGGTAAGGGTGGTCAACGGCAAGCTCAAACCGACATACTTCTACCTGCCGCAGAAATGTACGGCCTGCGGGAAACTGCTGGATTTTTACAAGGTGCTGGAGCACTACGACGTAGCGACTATCAAAGAGGCTGACAAGGTGCTGGTGTGATCCTCAGGACCTGACACCAATAAAAAAGCCGGCAACTTAATGTTACCGGCTTGGCAAATGGGGTGAGAGACGGGACTCGAACCCGCGACCACATGGGCCACAACCATGGGCTCTACCAACTGAGCTACTCCCACCGCAGGTCAGTCGTAACTGAGCGAAAAATATAAATTACGACGCTATCGATGTCAATATTAGTCTGGCGTTCTCAACGCTCCTGGGCGCCGCTGCCACAGCCCTGATAAGCCGAACGCAGCAGCTCGATTTTAGCGCCCGGCGCGATCGATCCGCCCCTGATAACCCGGGCGAAAATTCCCTCGCGGGGCATGACACAATCCCCCGCCTGCTCGTAGATCGCACAACGGCTATGGCATTCCTTACCGATCTGGGTCACCTCCAGCCGGGCATCACCCACCGCGAGCATGGTCCCCACCGGCAGGGTCATCAGTTCCAGGCCCCCTACAACGATATTTTCGGCGAAAATTCCGTGGAAAGTATCTACTCCGCGCGCGCTGATCTGCTCGATACTCCCGGCGGAGAGCAGGCTCACCTGACGGTGACCCGGGCCGGCATGGGCGTCTCCGGCGATACCGTGGCCGGCCACCAGTTCGGCCCGCTCGACCTCTCTTTTCTGCACGCCCCGTTTTGGGCTGATACAGACCGCCAGTACTTTTCCAGCCGGATCAGTCAAGTGGATTGCTCCTCCTGCGTTCTCAGCCGCCGATAGAGGCCATGCTGGACATGTAGTCCCCCGCCTCGCATTTGTCGACGGTTTTGCCGTGGCTTTCCGCTTTCCTGCGCAGGCCGTCCGTAACGGCTTTTGCAAGGTTTTCGGCTGTCGCGCCGCTGCGAAGCAGGCCGCCGAGGTCCACTTCGCGGGGGTTGTGCAGGCACAGCCGCAGCCGGCCGTCGGCGGTGAGCCGCAGCCTGCTGCACTCACCGCAGAAACAGCCCGTAAGCGGTGCGATAAATCCGACCCTGCCCGCGAATCCCTTGACCCGGTACATCCGGGCCACTCCCTGCCAGCCCTCCGGGACCAGCGGGTAATAATCGCCGATCCGCGTCAGCATCTCTTCCAGGCCCACCATCTTTTCCGGCTGCCAGCGGTTGTCGCCGAACGGCATGTATTCGATAAAGCGGACATCCAGCCGGCGATTGCGGGTCAATTCCACGAAATCCTTCAATTCATCGTCATTCACGCCCCGCACGACCACGGTGTTCAGTTTCAGCGGCAAACCCACCATGGCCAGGGCGGCCTCGATTCCCCGCCAGACCGCCGCGAACGAATCCGCCCCGGTGATCTGCCGGAACCTGTGCGGGTCAAGGCTGTCCAGGCTGACATTCAGCCTGCTCAGACCGGCGTCCTTAAGCGCGTCCAGCTTGCGTTCCAGCAGGGTCCCGTTGGTGGTCATCGCCACCGTTTCGATTCCCTCGATCGCGGCTGTCCTGCCGACAAGCGATTCGATTCCCGGCCGCAGCAGGGGCTCTCCCCCGGTCAGGCGGACCTTGCGGACTCCAAGCCGGGCCAGCAGGTTTACCAGGCGCATCAGTTCGAAGTCGTCCAGGTCGTTC
>VRUH01000013.1:41250-57397 GCA_019456185.1 Candidatus Glassbacteria bacterium
AGTCGGCTGCGCCGGACGGTTTGCAGTAGGTGCAGTTCAGGTTGCACCTGCTCGTCAGCGAAATCCGCAGGTAATCGTGGTCGCGGCCAAGGCTGTCGGTCAGCTTTGACATGGTTTCTTCCGCCAATTACAGCGCGCAAAACGTATAAGAGAACCTCTTTATAGTAAAACGGCTCTCGGGGCCCGGAAGTTTCCCCGTTCGTGCTGATTTATGGCCTGTACGAGTATTTCTCTCCCCAGGTCATCATCACGTACGGCCGGCTCAGGCCCTCCAGTTGACGGTAGCTTTTGGCGTAACTCTCCCTGTGGTCGACCGTGTGGCCCAGTTCGTTTTCGTGCCCGGTGACCACAACTTCGGGCGCAATGCTTTCAACCATGCGCCTGATATCCAGCGTCCAGCAGTTGGGCAGCAGGATATCGACATTCAGACTGTCGGGGAAATCCGCGATCCAGCCATCGAGATCCAGCCTGCTGTGCTGGTCGCCGGTGTGCATCACGCCTACGCCGTCGGCCATGACCAGGTAGACATTGTTGGGGATATCCCCCTGGTGTCCGGGGAATACCGTGAAGCTGATCTTTCCGGCGCGCTCGCTCCGGCCCCCGTCGATTCGGATAAGCTCGCCGTCTCCGGGAGGGTCATCGCTCCAGATTTCCGGGTGAACGACCACGATTTTCCTCCGCTGGAGCATCAGCGAGGCGAACTCACGGCTGGCATGGTCGCCGTGGCGATGGCTGATAAACAGAACCTCCAGTGCATCAGCCAGCCGGGCCATCAGGGGCTGGGTCATGGCGACCTCGCCGGCTCCGGGGAAGATGTCGAACCCGTAGCAGTGCCCCGCCGTCCTGACCACGAAACCGTGGTTGTACAGCTTCCAGATTTCCGCCCCCCCGGTCGGCGCCGGCCCCTCGATTCCGGCCAGGGCCCTGTCAAGCTGATATAGAAAGAAATCTGCGACCGCGGCAATGCCGGGAGCGTCGGCCAGGTGAAGCGGATCATCGAGCGCGGCCAGGGCCAGCCTGCGAACCGGCTCGCGGGCGGTGTCCGGCGGAAACTCGGCCAGGGCCTCAGCCACCCAGGCCAGCGAAGCCCTGATCCAGCGGTCGCGCATGGCAACCACGCCCGGCGGCAGCATCGGCCCGGCCTGCATCGCCTCGATCTCCGCCCGGCTGGGAGCGGCGCAGCGGTCGGCCGGTTCTCCGCAAGCGGTCAGGAGCAGCAGAACAAGAACCGGTAAAACAGCAGTGACACGCATCTTGAAAATCCGGGATAGTTGAAGTTTTAAACTCTGCAATGGTTTCCCGTGCAAGGCCTCAATCAAAGTTTATCAACGGCCGGGCTTTTTTGCAAAGATATTGTCGCCTGCCGGACCAGTGAAACAGGCCGCCCATGAATTTCGAGCGGCCCGATCATTACAGCTTCCGAATCAACTGACATGCTTCAAAACCTATACCTCAGACGGGTGCCCAGCACCGGATCATGGTCCCAGCGGCCGGTGGCGGGTAGTTTATCCGAACGGTACTGCAGGTAAACGGAAAAATCAACCGGGCGTTTCAAGCCAAACTTCACGCCCGTGCCCAGCCAGTTGACATTATAGCGGTCGCGTGCGCCCAGGGCGGAGAACTGAAGCCAGAAGTCGTTGTAGAGAAACCAGGCGCAGCGCAGTTCCCCGAGATAGAACCTGTGGGTCAGCCGCGGGCGAAGGCGGAGAAACTGCCAGCCCTCGCCGGTGAGTTTCGTCTGCACCCGGGTGCGGAGGTCGAACGTGGTGGTACCGTTGTGCGCGATCTTGAAAACAGGGTCGATGAAAATGTTGTACTGCCGGCGCCACTCATCGCCGTACTGCTGGGGCTTGATCCGGCCTAAAACCGTGATATTAATCCTGTCATTGAGCTTGAAATTCGGGCCGGCCTCGAAGCGGTACCAGTAGAAATCAGAGATACCGTCACGGAAACGGAGCTGCACGTCGCTCTTGAGCGAGAACCGGTCGCTGAATTTCAGCTGGATCCCGTATTCGCCCCAGTGCTCGGTATCTCCGGCCGATGCCGGAACCGCAGCCAGGAGCATGATATTTATTGCCAGCAGACAAAGTACCGCTTTCATGCCCCGGGCTCTCCATTGAGTCGTTCATCCTGCCCCTCGGCGCCCATCGCGACGGTCCGAATCGAGTTGGCCTTGATAATCACGTGCACATCTCCGCCGATCTCAAGACCCAGGTCGTTTACCGACTGGTCTGTCAGCAGGGACCTGATCCGCTGGCCCACGTCGACAGTCACGATGGTTTGCTCCTGAAAACGCTCGAACGACACAATCCTGCCCTGCCAGATATTGCGGCTGGAGAGCCTGGGCAGTTGCCCGACCGAGAGAATGATATCGTCGGCGCGGAAAGTGACAAAGCAATTCTGGCCGGGACTGTGGTTTTCAGCTCTGACAGTAATTTCCAGGTTTTCCGCCTGTACGCGGCTGAACCCGCCGCTGCTGTCAACGTCCACGATCCGGCCCTCCACGATATTCTCTATCGGGCCGACACTGACCACCTCGGCCGCCTCGGCAACCACGTCGTGCGGATGGCCCAGGGCGGTCACACGGGAGTGTTTGCGATGGTCGCTGTCCTCTTCGACACTCAGCAGGGCCACGGTGTCGCAGATCGCGCTGATATCGGCAAAGCTGTGGCTGACATAAACCATCGGAATCGACAGCTCGCTTTTCAGGCGCAGCAGGTAGGCCATAATCCGGTCGCGCAGCCTGGCGTCCAGGCCGGTCAACGGTTCGTCGAGCAGCAGCAGGTTCGGGCTGGCCAGCAAGGCGCGCCCCAAGGCGACCCTGCGCCTCTCGCCGCCGCTGAGCGCCGACACTCCGCGGTCGAGCAGTCTGCCCAGGTCAAGCAGGCTGTAAATATCCTCGGGGCTTTGTCGCCGCTGGCCGGGGTTGATCCGCTCGTAGCCGAACAATAAATTTTTGCGGACACTCAGATGCGGAAACAGTAAATTGTCCTGGAACACCACTCCCAGCCGTCTGCGCTCGATAGGCACGTTGATCCCGGCTTCCGCGTTGAAAAGATCGGTGGTTCCCTCGACCCTGATCCGGCCCTCGCTGGGATGGATTATCCCCATCAGCGCCAGCAGCAGCGTTGTTTTGCCCGCTCCCGAGGGGCCGATCAGGCCGGTGACGTGGTGACGGCTCGCCAGGGAAACCTCGAGATCGAACACGCCGCGGGTCAGTTTGAAATCAAGCTCGATCATGCCTAGCTGCCCTGTCCGGAGTTAAACCGCTTGGTCCCCGCCCGCGCGATCAGCGCCTCGCTGGCCATCAGGGCCAGGGCGCTCAACGCCAGCGAGATTATGACCAGGCGGATTACTTCGGCCTCGTGGCCGGGAGTCTGATGGTGGTGGAAAATTTCGAGGGGGATCGTACGGTTGCCCTGGGTGCCCGCGCTCACCATCGCGGTGGCGCCGAACTCGCCCAGCGCCCTGGCGAAACAGAGCACTCCGCCGGCGACAATTCCCGGCCAGGAGAGCGGCAGGGTGACCGTGAAAAAGGTGCGCAGCGGGGAGCAGCCCAGGGTACGGGCCGCCGATTCCAGCCGCGGGTCGACATTTTCCAGGGCGTTGCGGACCGTGCGGACCAGCAGCGGGAAACCCATTACCCCGGCGGCGATCGCCATCCCGGTCCAGGTGAACAACACCCTGATGCCGAACTGGTTCAGAATTCCGCCAATCAGGCTCTGGGGGCTGAACGCTTTGATCAGGAAGAAACCGGTGACCACGGGAGGGATAACCAGCGGCAGGAAGACCACCATTTCGACTATCGACTTGCCGTGGAAATCACGGCGGGCCAGCAGCCAGGCCAGGGCTACGCCGGGTGCGATACACAGAACCACCGCAAGAATACCCATGTATATCGACAGCCAGATGGCCGAGAGTTCAGCACCGTACATGCTCCTTCAGCTCTCCCCTGAATGTCAGCAACGGTCAGGGCTGCCTGAAACCGTGCTTTTCAAGTATGCCGTAAAATTGAGCGCTGCCCAGAAATTGCAGAAAGGCCAACGCATCCTGCCTTGATTCCGTGTTCGAGACAAGTCCCGCGTGGTAGGTAACAGGCTTGTGTGACTCGTCGGGAAACGTGAACGCGGTTGTCACTTTTTCGCTGCGAATTGCATCGGTACTGTAAACAATACCGCCGGTGACACCACCCTGTTCCACATATGACAGCGCGGTGCTGACATTGAAAGTCAGCACCAGCTTTTCCCCGACAGTCAGCCCCTCCCACAGCCCGTAATGTTCAAGCGCTTCTTTGGCATAGCGGCCGGCGGGGACATGCTCCGGGTCCCCCATGCTGATCCGCTCCGCACCGGCAAGGTCCGCGGGCGAGGTCAATCCGGACGGGAGTTCAGCCGGCTCCACGAATACCAGCGTGTTGCACGCGAACATCACGCTGCGGCCGTTTTCAAGCAACCCTTGTTCCGCGGCGTATTCGATCCAGTGCTCATTGGCCGAGACAAAGATATCGGTAGGCGAACCCGCCTCGATCTTCCTGGCCAGCGATCCCGACGAAGCGAATTCGAATCCCACCTCGACTCCGCTTTGGGTGGTAAAAGAATCCGCGGCCTCGGTCAGCAAGTCGGTAGTGCTGGCGGCGGCGTAAACCACGATTTCCCGACGGCCGTCACTTTTACCGCCGCCGCCGCAGGCAAGGAGTCCGATCAGCGCAAGGCAGGCCATTGCCGCCGCCGCCGCAGTTGCATCTCTTCTCTTCGCGCCAGATCGCATCGCGCCCCCGAGCTCCAAAACCGTTTCAACTCACTCTGAGAATCTTTGCGCATACTCGGCCTGTATAATATGCCGATCCCGGTAACCGTCAAGGAAAAAGAAGCTGAAAAAATTAGCGGCGGCCAGTCAGTCTCCTCTAAAATCAACCTGGCCTGCCGAGTTCGGGTAAGACTCTCTTAAGTTACCCTTTGTAAATCCTGGTGCCCGTGTGCTTCCCGTTCAGCGCCTTTGTAATATTACCGGGCTTGAGACCATTGATAATCTCGAGATACTTGACATTTTTGCTGCGCTGGAGATAGTCGAGCACCACCCGTTCGACAACCAGGTCGTCGAGGTCCAGCGCCCACAGCTCGCTGACAGTGATCTCGGGGATGAACTCCGCCTTGGGGTCTTTCTTGGGGTCGTTGGTGTAGAGCCCGTCCTCGTCCTTGATATACAGCACACTCTCGGCACCCAGGAACTCGGCGGTCAGGAACACGCCGGTGTCGGTACGGTTGTCTGGAATCGAACCTTTTTGGGGAATCTCTTCCCAGTAGGTGAACGGCGGCATGCCGACCATGATCGGGATACATCCCAGCTTGAAAAACAGGGGCAGCATCTCGAACTGCTCGGTGGAAATATGGATTCCGCCGTGCTTGGCCAGCAGCATCTGCAGGATACGCGCGTTCTGCAGGGCGATCGACCCCCCCAGCGCAGCCAGGAAACCGGGCGGCAGCTCGAGATCGATTGCGATCTCATAGGCGTGGCGCGCGCGCGTGCCGCCGCCGGAGCAGATCATGATCTTCTTGCGCTTGTGATTGGCCACGATCTCGTTGAGGATCGGGAACAGCGCCTTGCGGCCGCGGTCCATCACGCTCTGGCCGCCAATCTTCATCAGTTTAACGCCCGGGATAATCCTGATCGGCTGGCCGCTGGTAGCCTCCAGCAGCTTCTTGTCGCTCAGCGATTCGTGCTCGAACCTGGTCCAGATATCCCTGGCCGCATCCTTCTTGCTCATTCAGCCTCCAAAATGACCTGTATGATTAAAGTTACACATTATTGCCTAAAGTGATAGTTTACATCTATTCCTTAGCCGCGATCTTCTTTTTACCCGCTTTGACGGGGGCAGTTTTTTTCTTTGCGCCCTTGCCGCTGCCGCCTGGAACAGCGGGGACGCTTACCGAAGCCCTGGACTCGTCCTTGAATATCACCGTGCCCACCTGCCGGCCGTTGAGCGCCTTGGTAAGATTTCCGTGCTTGAGACCGTTGATGATGTAGATTTTCTTGCTCAGACGGCTGCGGACCATCACTTCCAGCACACTGCGCTCGATAATCAGCTCGTTGAGGTCCATCTCCAGCAGCTTCTGCACGCTGATCTTTTTGATAAGCTCGGCATCCGGATTCTTGCGCGGGTCCTCGGTGAACAGCCCGTCCTGGTCCTTAATGTAGATCATCGACTTGGTGCCAAGGACTTCGCTGACCATGTAAATGCCGAAATCGGGGCCGTAGTCCGGGATATTGCCGAACTTCGGCGGTTTTTCCCAGTACATGTGCGGCGGCATCGGGACCATGATCGGGATCATGCCAGCGTGGATGTACATCGAAAGTTCCTCGAAATGGTCGCGGGTCATCCTGATCCCGCCGTGCTTGGCCAGCAGCGCGTAGAGAATCCGCGCGTTCTGCTCCTCGATTCCGGCCACCAGCATGCTCAAGCCGCCGGGAGGCAGGCCGAAATCCAGTCCCACCGCATAGGAATGGCGCACGCGGATTCCGCCGCTGACCGACAGGATCATCCCGTGCTTGCCCTTGTTCTCGACAATCTCCTCGATCAGCGGGTAGACTGCTTTCCTGCCTCTGTCGATGATGCTCTTGCCGCCGACCATGATCACGTTCTGATCGGGCAGCACGGCCACCTGTTTCCTCGAATCGGTGGAAGCGATAACTCCCTTGTCGAGCAGGGACTCGCGCATGAACCTGCTGCTGATATGAGTCCTGCTGAACCCTCTCTTATGTGCCGGCATACAACTCCCCTCCGTAACGGCAGCCCGGTTCGCACCCGGTGCGGAAATCAGGCGCCATCTGTCTTGATGTGACTTACCAGGTATTTAGATACAGGTGCCGAGAGCACCCCGAACAGGCACTGGGACACGATAAAAGGACTTAACGCCAAATAAAACTCGGCCGGCATCCTGAAGAGCAGTGAGAGAATCAGCACCGCCGAGACACGGGCGACACCCGCCACCAGTCCGCTGACCGCGTACAATACAATCGAGCGCGACCCGCCCGAGAGTTTCACCAGCATGTCAATCGCCAGACCGGGCAGAACGTGCTGTAAGATGCCAAATACGCCGAAGCGGCCGAAACCGGCCAGGAAATTTAACGCTCCGCTGACGGCGCCGATATTGGTGGCGGCGAATCTTGTCCTCGTCAATGTCGAGGCCGCGATAAAACAGGGGAAAATCACCAGGTTTTTGTGACCGGGAGCCAGCGGCAGGCCCGGCACAATTTTGATAAACCTAATGCCGACAACCACGATTGTCAATCCGAAGATCAGCGCAAGATCGCTATCAGCAAACGTTTTCCGGGCGGAGGCCAGCCTGTTGTCGACCAGTTCAGCAACTACCGAAAGGTCGCCTTTCAGCAGCCGCTTAACGACAATCGTTTTACCGCCTTTATCGTTGCCGCCGTCCTCGTCACGGCTCTTTTTCCCGCCTCCGAGTCCTCCCCTGCCCTCGAAATATCCCAGCGTGGATTCGAACAACTGCGCCAGATTGCCTCCCATCCCCAGGCCCTTCAGGCCACCGACAAACTGCTCGCGGCCGATACCGTGGCGGACAACCGTGCTTGCCGCCAGGATAGTGAGCAGCCTGACGCACATCGCCGCGCCCTCGATCGCTCCGGCGGTACTGACATCCAGGTCCCAGCCGCCGAGGCGCAGGAGGGTGAAATTCTTATCGGCCGTAAACAGGGCGTAAAACACCAGGATCATCGCCATGAACCCGGCGCTTTTGCGCAGGTTGCGCAGCTCAGCGGCCGGTACTCCCGCCAGGACCCACAGCAGCGCCTGAAAACCGAGCAACGCCAATGCGACCCGCTGATCGAAGATGAACACGACTGTCGAAACGGTCAGCAGGTAGATAATCTTGAGCCGGGGCGATACGCTCACTGTACGGTCCAGCCGCCGCAGCCGACGGTATCTGTGATTACCGGTGCCTCGAACCGAAACCGCCGCAGCACGTATGACCGATGTGCCGCGGCGGATTTTTATCAACAAAACCGAGTGCTCTCGTAAAAATTGCGGTGCGAAAAAGTACGGGAATCTCGTTCACGATGCTTTTTGCCTTGCCCCGGTTTCGTCCTTGTAGATCACTGTCCCCACGTTCTCTCCCGCCAGCGCCTTCTCGATATTCCCTTTTTCCAGGCCGTTGACCAGGTACAGCTCCTTGGCGCTGTGCGCCCTGCACATGTTGTAGAGCACGGTACGGTGAACCGGGAGGTCATCGAGATCCATCTCCAGCAGTTCCTGGGCGCTGATCCGGGGAATGAATTCCGCCTTCCCGGGGTGCTTTTTCGGATCTTTGGTATAGAGACCTTTGACATCCTTGGCGAACACGAGCCGCCTCAGGCCAAGCAGCTCGGCAGTAATGTACATCCCGAAATCCGATCCGTATTCCGGGATGTTGCCGATCCTGCTCGGTTTTTCCCAGAAATGGTACGGGGGCGTGGCGATCGAGATCGGAATCATGTCGGAATAGACATACAGCGGAAGCTTATCGAAATGCTCGCGGGCCATCCACATCCCGCCGTGTTTGGCCAGCAGGGCGTAGAGCATGCGCGCGTACTGGCCCTCGACCGCACCGGCCAGCATCGCCAGCCCGCCGATCGGCAGGCCGAAATCAATCCCCTGGTACCAGGTGTGACGGTTGCGCACGCCGCCGCTGACGCCGAGTATCATCCGGTAGCCGAGCTGCTCGCGGCAGCGGATTATTTCGTCCACAACCTGCAGAATCGCCTCGCGTCCGCGGTCCATGATACTCCTGCCGCCGATAAACACCAGGTCCACATCGGGCAGCACGGCAATCTCCGAGCCGGTCCACATGTGTTCCTCGTACAGGTGCTTACCCATCAGTGATTCGCGCGTAAAACGGCTCTGCATGTGCGCGCGCTTGCTTTCCGGCTCTTTTCTCTCGTGCTTTTTCGCCATCAACCATTCCTCTCATCCCGCCTGAATAAAGCCGCTGGCGGGGAATAAAAACCTCCTGCGGCCCTAAGTTCGATTTTGCGAACCTCTGGCAATCTCACGTTAAGCTAATAAGGTTCAGGGGTGTTGTCAATCAGAAGAACCGGAATGATTCGGCGGGCCTGTTCAGGCTATCCACTTATGTCCGATATTGCGTAGACTGACCAGAAACAGCGCCAGGCAGAGCAGGGAGAGCAGGGAGAGCATCGGGAAATCAGGCCACAGCGGCAGCCGGCCGGGGTCAGGACCTCCCGCCCGGATTCAGTCCTCAGCGGTGGTGCAGCGATGGGATTCGTCGTCTCCGTGACACTCCCTGATTTGTTCTTCGCTGCATTTCCCGGGAGTCTCGCGGAGATTCTCGGGATAGATACATTCACCGTTGCTGTTGTGCATCACTTCCCCCGTTGCAAGGATTCAGGTTTAACTGTCATCGCCGAGCTGCAACAGTACATTCACTTGCCGCTGCCACACCTCAAGCGTTTCATGGTTCACTTGGTAGTGGACGGAATTGCCGCGTTTGTCAGTTGTAAGAAGGTCGGCGTCGCGGAGCACGCGCAGATGCTGGCTGACCGCGGCCGGAGTTATCTCCAGTCGGGCCGCCAGGGCATTGACACAGAGAGTGCGTTCCTTGAGCAGCTGAATTATTTTCACTCTGCTGACGACGGACAGCGCTTTAAAAATTCTGGCCAGTTTACCGGCACTTTGCATTAACCGCCCCTATTTAAGTATCTGCGCAGACAATACTGCATTTTTCACGAAAAGTCAATTAATATTAAAAAACTCTTCAGTTTATATCCTGTACCAGTGTTTTCTAAGTAATTTTGATCTGATAAACGCAAAAAAAGCCGAATCAGGCATAAAAACGATTCAAAGGCTTGAAATCATCCGCCAAATGTGTATACTCGTTAGAGCTTTATCTCTAGCACCGAAGTATTCTGGTTCCCTCTCCAGTGATCAGGACGAAGGATAGCTATGTTTTCCAGAGCCTGGACAATTCTTCTCTGCTCACACAACGGACGCCGTCGCGGTCAAGTTCACCTGACATTCCCGGGGCTTTGTATCTTGCTACTGCTTGCAGCTGCGATGCTTTATTTCCCCGGCAGGGCTGTGGTGGCGGCGCTGTACAAGGCCAGAAACATTCACGCTCTGGCCAGGCTGGAGGAACAGAACAGACAGCTCAGGGCGGAAGTGGTAAAGATCGACTGGGAAATTGCATTGCTGGCTGAGCGGTTTGACTCCATGCAGGACGAGAACCAGATTTACCGTCAGATTGCAGGGCTCGACGAACTGGAACAGGAAGTGCTCGAAGTGGGTATCGGTGGTGTAACTCTGGATTTCGACGACGACCTGATGGAATTCGACAGCAGGCTGGCTCGCAGAATAAGCCGTCAGGATTTGACCGTCGATGAACTGCTCCGGCGGGCTGGTCTTGCGCGGCAAAGCATTCAGGATTCCTATACGAGGGTCAGTGAAGTTTCCCGCCGCTGGAGCCACCTGCCGTCGATCACTCCCACCTCCGGATACATCTCCAGTACTTTCGGGCGCAGGATACATCCGCTGTTTCGTCAGATGCATTACCATACCGGACTCGATTTTTCGACTTCATCCGGTGAGCCGATTTTCGCTCCCGCCGACGGGAAAGTTGTGCACAGCGCCAAAAGCCAGGGACTGGGCCTGACGATAGTGCTGGATCACGATTTCGGCATCAAGACCATTTACGGCCATTGTTCCCGGCTGACTGTCAAGTCCGGCCAGGAAGTGCACCGCGGAGACGTCATCGGTTTCGTCGGCCGCAGCGGGATTACCACCGGGCCGCACCTGCATTACGAAGTCCATGTCAACGGCCGGCCCAAGAATCCGTTCCCTTACCTTCTGGACCTGTTCCCAGAACGCCTCTGAATGATGCTGGACTGGTTGATTATCGGAGGCGGGGGATCCCCGCGCGGCACCCATCTGTCACTGGTCCTCCTTGAACGCCTGGGCGTCAAACGGCACGCCCTCAGGGTCCTCGATCCGCACGAGCAGCCTCTTGCCCGCTGGCCGAACTGGAACTCGGTCCTGTCGCCCGAAATATTTCCGGTACCCGTCACGCCGGCCAGAGGTTATTCAGCTTCCTCCGCAATTGAAATTATTCTGTTTTATTTGATAACAGCCCGCTTATCATTGTAACTTTCATCTAGCTGAGAAAAAATCTGCGTTCAGGATACCATTTTATGCTGGCTTACATTTGCACCTGGAGAAAAATTATCCTGTCAGGAGTGAAGTTCGGAACCAACCGGTCCAAGGAATCGCGTTCCATGCGACTGCCCGCAATTCTTATCGCTACGCTTGCACTGTTCAGCCCGGCGCTGCAGTCTCTTGAGGCGGGAGTTGATTTGTCCGCCGGTTTTTCGATAGGATGGCCCACGGGACAGATCAATGACTATGCGTTCGGCGCGGTGGGCGTGGGCGGAACCGGCCGTTTCGGCGTGGATCTCGGCGACAACCTGGCCCTGTTCGGACAGTTCAGCTATATCGACCTCGGTCTGGAGCAGGGCTTCATTCCCCGTGACATAACCAATTCCACGCTGGCGCTCGACGTAGCCACCGATTTCTATTTCATGCACATCGGCCCCGGTTTCACTTTCAAGAAAAAAAGAGGCAACCTTCGCCCCTACCTCGACCTGTTCGGTGGAGTGACCGTTCACTCAACCCTCAGCAGGGTTTCCAGCCGCAACATCCAGCCCGCTCTCGTCGAATACAGTAAAACGGAGGGCACAACCTGGCACGCGGGTCTCGATATCGGTCTCAAAATGATGATCTGGACTCACTTGCATCCGCGTGGCGAACAGTTTATTGAGGACATTTTTCTGGATCTGCGGCTGGGTTATCTTACCGGCGGCAATATCGAGGTGCTGGACTGGCGGCAGACCAGATTTTTCGCCGGTGAACTCCATTTGAAAAACCTTGGATCGAGAACCGATATGCTGCTGGCCACTATCGGGATAAGTATCGCCTTTTAGCCGTCCAGGCGTCTGGCATCGCAAACTGGCGGGAGCGGTGATGATTAGCAAAACCTCCGGTTTAAAAAGATCGTCAATGATTGCGGGACTGTTTATCGCAGTCGCGGCCATGGTTATCATCAGCTGCCACTCGCTGCCTCCGCTGGCTCCGGTGTCAGCCAACCAGAAAATCAGTTTCAACCCAACGGTCGTAACCTGGCAGGAAGCTCAATCCAGGAGTCCCCTCCTCGGCGACTGGTACCGTAACGGTGAACTCAGTCTGATTATCGCCGCCGATTCGCTGAACGTGGAGGGAACGCGGGTGACGAGCTGGATGCTGGACAATTACGAATCCTTTTACAGGGTGACCTATGAAGTCGAGATCGGTTACGTTTCATTATATCTTAACCTGATATCCGACGATTCGCTGGCAATGGCCTATACCGACGGGCAGGCGGCGACTGCGGCGGAAGCGCATCTGCTCGAACTGATCAACTTATGGTACGTGCTGACATCCTCGATCCTCTGGATACCGACCGGAGTGCCGGGTGAGTTGTTCGGGTACTGGCATGTCGACGATAACGTCATGGAGCTGCATATCACCAGCCAGCAAGTCACGATCAGCGGAGTTGAGTGGGATATAGAGAGCGTGGAAACCAACTACAATGTTGACCGCATCCTGCTTGCCCGCGGCGACACACACATGGCCCTCTACTTCAGAAACCTGCAGATAACGACGGTCGAAATGCTGTTGAGCCAAACCACGGCCGATATCCAGGACCGCTACGGTCAGATCGAGGGCGACTGGAGGCTGCTGACTAAGTGGCAGCAGATTTATTGACAAAGAAATTGACGCCGCAGATCAGCAGAAAATGAAACATTTTTTTCATTCTGTTGTATTTATCTTATAAGCCAACTTCCGACAAAGCATGCGGCAGGTACTACAGCCTTTTCCCAATTAATTCAGGAAATGCATCGGCTCCGTCTAAATGGCAGTTGATGAGTAGCGCCACCAATAACAGCAAACAAGTTATCAGACCACAACTGCGTATTCCGGAAATCTCACCCGTGTCTGGAGACTGCCCGCCATGCGCCATGCGTTCAGCAAGCTTCTCCCGCTCGCGATTCTTCTGATCTCTTTCGGTCAGCTCCAGGCTAAGCTGGATGTTACCGCCGACGCCACTCTCGGCTGGCCCACCGGTAAACTCAGTGACTACTCGTATGGAGCCATCGGGATCGGAGGCACTGTCAGGGCGGCGGTAAAGCTCAACAGCTATGCCAAAGTTTTCGTGCAGGGACGCTGTCTCGATCTGGGACTGGATACAGGCTTTACACCCAGGGACAATTACTATTCTGATTCCAACCTGGATATTGTAAGCGATTCCTACATGATCAGTGTGAATCCCGGTATCTCGCTGGGGAAAAACTTCGGCGGCGTTATCCCCTATATCAGTTTGATGGGCGGGTTGACATATTACGCCTCGCTCAGCAGGATCAGCAGCCGGGAGATCGCAAGTTTGACCATGTTGATGGAAACCAAAGGCACCACCTGGCAGGCCGGGGGCGGTTTCGGTGCCAAAATCCTGCTCTGGGCGCCGGACGACCTCGGGCAGGCGCGGCTGGTGGACTCGGTTTATTTCGATTTCCGCTTCGAATATTTCATCGGTGGAGACGTGGAGTACCTGGACATTCGCAGCGTAAGGTTTTCATTCAACAAATTGCAGTACGACAACGCAATCTACGGAAGCGAGATGCTGACGGTCAATATCGGCATGGCTGTCAGATTTTAACCATCCACTCCTGCCACCTTCCTGGCGCGGGATGATCGGCGGAGGCTCTCGTGGACAATGAACTGGCTGCAACAGGGCGATGGCGTCCGAACCTTTTCCTTCCCCTGTTCTCCGTGTGTGTAATTATTCTCGGTGCATGCAATTCCCTGCCGCCGGTTGCACCCGTGGATGACGACAGCGAGTATTTCGACCCGAGGTATCTTACCTGGCAACCTGCAACAGAAACTTCCCCGTTGAACGGCGACTGGTTCCGGGACGGAGAATTGTATCTGGAGTTCGGCCGGGATTCTCTCTACATCGGCAGCAGTACACCTGCTTCGTGGGCCGTGGATGAATCAGGGGCCTATTACCGGCTGACCTATCAGCTCGGGTCTCGGTATTACACCATCTATCTCGCTCGGATTTCTCCCGACTCTCTTCGAATCCTGTATTCCGACAGACCTGTCGATAATCCCGCACTTGTAGACTCCATCCCTGCCTCCGGCGACTGGCTGGTGCTGACAAACAGAATATTTTGGCAGTCCCGCACGTTACCCTCGGAGATGCTGGGCAACTGGCATGTGAGTAATGGAGTCATGGAAGTTACAATCGGGCAGGACCAGGTGGTACTTGACAGCGCTGCCTGGTCGCTGGATTCGGTACAGTCCAATCGCGGGGCCGACAAGCTGGTGTTGAGCAGGAAAGATTCGACAATTGCGCTCTATTACCGGTACGCAACTCCACTGACAATGCAGCTGCTGCCAGCCGGTTCAACCGAGAATATCCAGGACCGCAACGGATACGTACTCGGAAATTGGCGGTTTCTGAAGAAATGGTATGATATCCTGGAGGTTTTCAATTGGCGCGACGGTGCCCGGTTCGAATATAATTATGAGTTTACCTCACTTGTCTCCGAGGTATCAGCTGCCACGGTGGTCGAATGGGGCATTACCACCCGGGACAGCCTTGAAGTGACACGCACGATGACCGGGAAAATGAACGTCGCTGTCAGCGGGGAAATCTCGGGTAACGAACAAGGAGCATTGTATATTAACGTTCAATTCGATATTAGCGAAGACAGAGGGAGATACTTTTATTCACAGGTTACGTATTCTAACTTTGTCGGCCGCAGAGTCGATCGGCTTGCGGACTCATCCTGGGCAGGGCCGCGTGATATTGCCGAGACGAACTACTCGGTCATCATGGTAAACGATACGCTGTGGAGCGTAACCGATACCGGCAGGGAATTTATCTCTCCGCGGACAGTTGACCTCTATTCCCTGTTCAGCCTGCATATGTTCGTCTACCCGTTCGACCCGCCTTTGCAGCATTTTCCCGACTCAATGGGTCTTGTCGGCCCGCTGAAGATCCCCACGGAGCCGCTGCCGGTACCAATCACTTTTTCGCTCGATGGAGCGGGGTTGGTCCTCCACCCCCAATCCCCTCGTTATGGAGAAAAGCACTCTTATTCCACGTTGACTGCAAACAGGGGTCTGGAGAACGTACACTACTATCTCAAAAAATATAACGGACGAGATTTTTTGCCCTTTTTCCCCCCTTCAGGTGAAAACCCTTATCATCGTGAATTTAAATTCAAATGTAGCCTGGACAATTAAAGCCTCTGATAAACCGCTAGTTCGCCGAAACTTCCAGCATAAACTCTCCGTTGTCCGTGGCCGGGTTATCGATTCTTACCGACAGCAGATATATCTTGTAGTATGGTTCCCAGCGCTGCGGCGGGTGTTCTCCCCCGTACCAGCGCAGGGGGTACACTCCCTGACGCAGAACCGCGGGTAATCCTGCCGGCAGGCTCAAGCGCACCCTGGTACCCATTGTCGGGCTGATCAGCTCGATACTTTCTTCCACCCCGGTTAATTCGGAGTCCTCGTACGGCTTACCGTCCACCAGGATCGAACCGTCGTAGAACGAGATCAGCGGCAGCTGCACGAACAGCTTGCGTGTGTTGAACAGGTCGTGGCTGTATTCGATTTTCAAGCGGCTGTCGTCCAGCGGCACCACCGTAAAACCGACATCGCCCTGGGCGAACGAGGCGGTCAGCTTCTGACGGTCCACCGTGATCTCGTCGCGGGTATCGCGCGGGATATAGACAGCCCGCTTATCGTGCCAGCTCTCCCCGCTGATTATCCTGCCCCACTCGACATCCACTCCGGCGTGGCCGGTGACCACGTGAAAATTAGCCAGCGGGATATCGATCTCGCGCAGGTTGTGGCCGCCGCCGATAATCAAGCCCGCGTCCTTGTGCCATACGTCCAGCCGGCTCTGGCGCTCCAGCCTGTAAATACTCTGCACCTGGCGCGGGATATCCGAGTCAATAGCGCTCATAGCCACCATCCAGCCGTGATTGCGCGCCACTCCCCCGTCGAACGTTTCCCCCTCTTCCACCATCAGGT
>VRUH01000013.1:57407-97327 GCA_019456185.1 Candidatus Glassbacteria bacterium
CAGCATCCTGGGGAAGAGCCGAGGAGGGCGCCCCGGGACGCAGGCTCAGGTACTCGTCCATCTTGAACGCGATCCCGAAATACTCGTACCAGTCCGAGAGGTTGTAGTGCCGGAAGTAGGGGTCGAGCAACCCCCAGCGCTCACGGGTGCGGAACAGCCTGCGGTTGATCGTCTTGCCCAGCGGCCAGCGGTCGAACCCGTAGAGCAGCATCCCCTCGTAGCCCAGCGACCAGCTCTGCCGCCCGTCGAACGTGCCGATCGGGGTCCCGTCCGGGAAGCTGTAACGGATCAGGAAATCGGCCAGTTTCTTGCTTGCGTCCAGCGTTTTCCTGTCGCCGGAGTAATCGGCGAACAGCAGCATGGCCTGCACCTGGACCTGGGAGTATTTCATCGACGGGCCGTGGTGGGGCCCCTCGTCGAAATAGCCCAGTTCTTTCTGCACCCTCAGCATCTGGTGCATCAGCCGCATGCCCATCTCGCACCACTGCGGCTCATCGAACACCTGGCCCGCCCGGTAGATCGCCAGGCAGTTCCAGGCCTCGTGGTTCCAGCTCGTGTAGAAAAACGGCCGGAACGCCCTGAGCGAAACGTAATAGGCCGCATAGTCTTTCCACGCCTGTTTGCGCTCCGCGTCCAGTTCGTTCTCCAGCAGGCTGTATACCTGGCAGAGGTTGTACATCGGCCACTCGAGGGTACTCTGAATCCTGGCAGTGTAATCTCCTATCGCCACCGCGTTGCTGAAGAGTTTGCTGTCGCCGTGGTAGGGGTTGAGCGGATGTTCGTTGACATACAGCCAGGCCATCGGATAGCATGGCGTGAGCGTATGCTCGTTGGGCATTTTCGCATAGGTTACCCCGGGCCGGGCAGGGTCCATCTCCTCGATAGCGATCTCGACTAGGCCCACCAGCTGCCTGATCATGGCGTCAGCGAGTTCCCGTTCCTCATTGGCCGGAGCGGCATTCAGCCGGCAAACCATCGTCAGCAGCAGTATTGCAGTTATTTTAAGCAGCATCGGAGTCTCCCTGTTTTCTCGGCAACAAGCCTCAGTTCACGGACATATCGGTGATCAGATCGATCAGTCGCGCTCGAATCCCGTCAGAGTATTCACAGTAGTCTTCCAGGCTGGTCCCCCGGGGCAAAGCGCTCCGGTCCCGCACTCCCCGTCGACGGCCCGTGGTGACCGACTCCAGGATACTTTTCAGGCGTTCCCGGCCCTGCTGATGCAGCGACCCTGACGCATTTTCCACAGCAAGCTCCGCGGTGGCTGCATAGCGGAGATCGTCGCGGCCCTCGCGGATAGCCTCCCAGAACGTCGAACGAACCAGTTGGTTGGGATCGTCCGGGTGCATGTAGACGACGCAGTTGTCGGGATTGTAGTACCAGTAGTTGTACATCCAGAAGAAGCCCCCTTCCGCGCCCGCGCTCCACACCTGAAGACCCATTGAATGGCGGATTCCGAAAAGGTTGCGCATGCCGCCGTAGATCCAGTACCCTTTAGCGTACTGTTCAGAGAGTTCCTTCATGGCCGTAAAATCGCCGTTGGCCACGATAATATCCATCTGGTCGAGCATCATCTCCGCCTCTTCCCGCTCGTCCATCACCACCCCGTAGACCCTCTGCTCCGGCATCGCCTGCTTGATCATCTCGTAACGGTTCCTGGCCCGGTCCAGCAGTCTCTCGGTGGGTTCGTCGTAAATCAGGATAATCAGCTCCTGGGTATAGCCCATCTCGTCCCAGTGGGCGCGAAGTTGTCTCAGGCCCTCGATGAATAATTTATCCAGCACGGGGCTGACCGCAGGTGCGATTATCCTTTTGCCTTTAATTGCCTCGCTCGTATCAACTTTCAGGCCGAATTCCCGGGCGATCCTGACTTCGTAGAACAGGTGGCTGTCGTTACCCAGGCTGACAACCACCGGACCTTCCATCCCACCCGCTTCGATCTCGCCCATGATCTCGTCCATCACGGAGAAATCCATCGCCAGCCCGTCCCCGTCGCGCCGGATCTTGATCGGCACAGGGTCCCAGCGCCAGGCGCTGCGGTCCATCAGGTCCGTGGGAATGACCGCGTACTCCCAGGTAAAAAACTGGATGGCGTCCAGCCCGTGCCGCTTCATGTCCGCGTACCAGCCCGGAGGCAGGTCGATCAGGTACATGAACGCTCCTCCGGTGGTGGGACTTTCGGCCAGCTCGAACGGCAGCACCTCGCAGTTGACAGGCAGTTCGAGCGCAAAGCCGTCCCGCTCTACTTTCACGGTTGCGCCGTACCTGCCCGCCGCGGTTCCTTCGGGCGGACGGACCGTGATCCAGAAAAACTCAGTCACAGCGCTGTCGAGCTGCACTGGATTGGCGAACTCGTGAAGGCGGTTCGGGCGGGTGGTGTCGGCATAGGCGGCCACCCTGTGAATTTCGAGCCAGCCCGAGGGTATCGCCTGCGGTCCGTCACCGGCCCGCACGGTAACCTCGACCCCGACCGCCGCATCGCTCCTGAGCGCGAAAACGGCCGGTTCGTACTCGCCGGGGGTGGTTCGCATCTCGAGAGAGCTTTCGACCTGAGCCGGAGCGGCGGCCGACCGCTCGAACGGGACCAGCCAGGAATGAGGCCAGATATCGAGACCGGGCTTTGCAGCCGGCGCACAACTTACGATCAGTGCCAGTACGGCAGCGAACGAAATCGTTTTCATCTGTGTCCTCCAAAACATAAAGTGATTCTGCTCCACGTATGATAAGGAGTTGAGTAAAGTTTTTCAACATTCAGCACAAATATCTAAATATAATTTGCTTCTAATTCTCCAGACGGTTAATCTTCCCTGGTTGAATATTCATCGACGGGAGGATGTTTTGCACGATCGTGCAGATCAGGCACATTTCGCCCCGCGCGAGGCTGTCAGCAGCCGCAGGCGACTGTGGTGGGCGCTGGTAATCAATCTGATATTTCTGGTCGTGGAAGTCGTCGGGGGACTTATCTCCGGCAGTCTGGCTCTGCTGGCCGACGCCGGCCATATGCTGACCGACGTCCTGGCCCTGGGCGTTGCGATTACGGCCAGCCATCTCGCCAGCCTCCCCGCCACGCCCGAACGGACTTTCGGCCTGGTGCGTGCCGAGGTGGTCGGGGCGTTCATCAACGGCGCTTCACTGGTGGTGATAGTGGTGCTGATCCTGATCGAGAGCTGGCGGCGGATGGGCGACCCGGTGGAAATCGACGGGCCGTTGATGCTGGCGGTGGCTGTCGCCGGGCTGGCGGCCAATCTGTTCAGCACACTTCTGCTTTACCGCGGAAGGCACGAGAACCTGAACGTGAGCGGCGCGTTCCTGCACATGCTGGGCGACACCCTGGGCAGCGTCGGGGCGATCCTGGCGGCGGTGGTTATCTGGACCACCGGCTGGGTATATATCGATCTCCTGGCCAGTCTGGCGCTGGGAGCGATTATCCTCTGGGGCAGTATCGGCCTGCTCAAAAAGACGCTGAATATCATCCTCAATGCAACCCCCGAGCATCTCGAATACGCCCAGGTCAAGTCGGCGCTCACGGGTATGGAGCATTTCGCCGGGGTCCACGACCTCCACATCTGGACCCTGACCACCGGATACACGATCCTGAGCGCCCATGTCTGCCTGGAGAAAAGCTGCGCCGGCAGCGGCTGCTGGCATCAGTGCCTGCTCGATGCGCGCAGGATGCTGGCCGACAGGTTCGGGATCGAGCATGCAACGCTTCAGCTCGAACCTCCTGAATTCCACCGGCAGGAACGCTCGCTCCACCACTGATTCATCACGATTTGTTACGGTTGGCTTGCCATCGTCTCCGCTGCCGCATTCGCTAGCTTCCGAACAGGATAAAACGGATGTGCGGCCTTTTACACAGGCCTGGGACTGGCCGTCCGAACGATCAATCCGCGGCTTCACCGAACAGGTTGCGGATAGCGGCGCGCAGCTTCACGCGCAGGATTTTGTAGGAAAAATAGCGCTTGGCCAGATCGTAATTATGCTCCACCATCTTCTCTCTCATATTCTGATCGCTGAGAACCTTACGCGTATAGGCCACCGTTTCGTCGGTGATGAAGTCATCGATCTCGATCGTGCGGAAACCCTTGGTGCGAATATCGAAATAATAGACCGAGTAGTTGTTGACCAGCAGCGGTTTCTTGTAATAAAGCGATTCCAGAAACGCGTTGCCGAAACCCTCGAAAGAGGACGGGAACGTGATCAGGTCGGCGTACCGGTAGAGGTCGTGGAGATCGTAGATCTTGCGGCCGTCGGTTGTGCTCCCGCGCTCATGGTTGATTTTATCCGCGGCGAGGATCACGTCCACGTCCAGTGAGCGGGCGTAGGCCAGCACCCGATCCTCGTAGTCATGCCCCTCATCGCCGGAATCATGGCTGATCACGAGCTTTGCTTTTTCGCCCAGCCGGCTGGTCAACTTGATTGCGTGCTCGATCCCTTTGCGCTGGACAATCCTGGTGGGCTGAAGAATGAAGATCTCATCGTCGGCGATTCCGAGTTCAGTGCGGATATTTTCGGCGTACCCGTCGGGCGGCCGCGGCGGTGTCTCATAATCCATCACGTTGGGCACCAGCATCGAGCTGGCTCCTGTGCGCAGGGCGAGCTGGTTGCCGCCGGAACTGTTGATCACCACGTGCTGCATGCCATTCAGGTGCGGTGGGAAAGCCATGTTCAGGTAATCCCAGATCGCGTTGACCAGGAACCGCTTCCGCTCCCAGAAAAAATCATGGTGGTGGGCGATAGTTTTGATGCCGGTTTCGGAAATGATCTCGGTCAGTGCAATCCCCAGCGGAATGTTCAACGGGATAGTCAGGCTGTTTTCGGCGATCAGCAGCTGGATATCGTACTTCTGGATAAAATCGTAAAGTGCGTCCTTGAGCTGCATCTTGATCCGGTGGATTTTCTGAGTCAGGGTCCGCGGCCGACTGCTGACTCCGAAACACTGCTGGTTGATATCCACGATATCCGGGTGCTTGAAGCTTGCCAGCTCGACCAGCATCGAGTTGTCTTCCGATGTATCTATTTCGCCGGCCAGATAGTAACGCTCGAGACCCATCTCCTCGAGCACGCTGCTCCATTTCTGGGTCTCCAGGCTCACGCCGTCCGTGCCGGCGAACCGTGTGGAGACGAAGCCCACGTTGTGCAGGTTTTCCCTCAAGATGCCGTTGCTCATTCTTTCTCCCGCCTTAAAACCGGAACCGGAAATCGGTCGAAATATTCAAAAGAATAGTATTTCAGCTTTATTGCCGCCAAGTCAACTGTTTTTTTCACCTTCTCGCGCTTGCCCGCAGGTTTCCAATCCTGTATCTTTGGCGCTGTCCCGCAACGCCCGATAAGCTGATTGGAACTGAAATGAAAAAGATCGCCGGTCAATTGGCCATCCCTGATTACGAGAAACTGCTGGATGCGACGGCCTCGTACTGCAGACGGCTGCTGCCCGCCGGCGAGTACGTGCCGCCGGTTCCCGGAGAGGTGGCAGTCTGCCTGCCGGAGTTGCGCGGGATCAGGCTCGTGCTCTGGGATATCTACGGTACCCTGTTCGCCACCCGCGCCGGAGACCTCGAAGGGTCGCTGAGTGCGCCCGAGGCGATGCTGGGTGCGTTCGGACTGACGGCCGACGAGTTCGGTTTCACGGCCGCTTTCGGCTCGCGCGATGAGGCCGCTCTGTGGCTGCGGGATTGCTACCTGGAACTGATAGAAACCGAGCGCGAAGAAAAAAAGAAAAACCAATTCCCGTTCCCTGAAGTCCGTATCGAGCACGTCTGGAGAAGCATACTCGGACGACTGGACAGCCGCGGATGGCGGCGTGACAGCAGCAATGACAGACTTCTGCCCTACCTGGTGTCGCTGTTTTACGAAATTTCTTTCCAGCAGGCGATTATCTACACCGCTGCCTGGCCGGCGCTGACGAGTATTAAAAGGCAGGGTCTGTTACAGGGTATCGTGTCCAACGCACAGTTTTACACCCCCCTGCTGCTGGACCATTTCCTGCGCAGCCAGTCCGGCGGGCAGTGCTCCTCGCCCTGGGAGATTTTCGATCCGGGCCTTAGCGCGTTTTCCTATTTGCCCGGGCTTTCCAAGCCCGACCCACGGATTTTCCAGCCGGTTCTGGATCAGGCCGCGGTGCGGGGAATCGCGGCGGCGGAGATTCTCTACGTGGGCAACGACAAGTTCAATGACGTCCACTGCGCATCGCAGCTCGGTCTCCGTACCGCCCTGTTCGCCGCCGACAGCAGCTCACTCAAGCTTCACAGGGACAACGAAGCGGCGGACCGGGCCGAACCGGACGCGGTGGTGACGGATTTCTGCCAGTTGCCGTTTATTCTCGGCCGGAGCGGCAACCGGAGCGACCAGGTGCTGAAAATGGCTGTCTGGCACTACCATTTCCGGCCCGGCGGCGTAACCAGCGTGGTCCGGGACACGCTGCTTTCAATCGGCGGCTCCGCTGGTTGGAAACGCTGCGAAATCACTCTGCTGGCCTCGGAAGCGGAATCCGGCGGCTGGCCCGGCTGGATTGCAAAGCTGAACGAAATTCCCGGCCTGAGTGTGCGTGCGGTGGACATTCCCGGCCTGGCTTACGATGACCAGGATTGCGAAAATACCGCCGATTACGAGCGGAGGGCGGCTAATTTGTGCGAGGAACTGATCCGCTGTCTGGACCTCGACGGCTGCACGCGTGAAAACCCGTTCGTGCTGCACGTGCATAACGCGGAACTGGGTAAAAACCCCGTGGCGGCCGGCTCGATTCGTCTGCTTGCCCACCGGGCGCTGGAGGAAGAACTCCCGCTGGTGGTCCTGAACCAGACCCACGATTTCGCCGAACTCCATCGCCCTGACCGGGTGCGGGCCTGGCGCAACGCAACCTGCCTGGAAGCAAGCGAAAGCCTGGTCCGCTGGGTACTGCCCGCCGCGCGGAACATGGTCCACGCGGCCCTGACCGGACTTGACCGCGACAGGTTGATCTCCACCGGACTCGAATCGCGCAGTGCGTTCGTGTTGCCCAATCCGGTCACGGACGGCCCGGCGGTGCGCAGCGCGCGATGCGAAGTGCTGGAGAAAGCCCTGGGTGGCAGGCCCTACCTGCTGGCCGCTCAGAAAGTCATGCGCCGCAAGAATACTCTCGAACTGCTGCTTGTCACGGCAGCCGTGCGCGCGGGAGGGTTCGACACGGGGCTGGTGATCACCCTGCCGGCGGCCTCGGAAGCCGACAGGCAATACGAGCAGCTCGTACTTAAAGCCGCGGATATGCTAGCTCTGCCGGCTCTGATCGGCCTGGAACGCAGCCTGGGAGACAAAGCGCCGGAATTCGGCCGGGTGCTGGCCGGCGCCTCCGCCCTGGTTACCGCCAGCGTGATGGAAGGTTTCGGGATGGGGTTCCTCGAGGGCTGGGTGGCGGGACGGCCCGTGCTGGGACGCTGGATCGACGGGCCGTGCGACGATTTCACGGAGGCCGGTGTAGACCTGAGCCACCTTTACCGGACACTGCTGGTGGACCCGGCCTGGATCGAGGGCGGTATCAGTCGGCTGATGGATGCTTACCGGGGATATACTGAATCACTGAGGGATCAGCTTGGCTTTCCATCACTGCAGCGGCAGGAATTCGAGAATGCTTTCCGCAGGCATAAAATTCACGAAATTTCCGGTCGGGGTAATTACGTGGATTTCGGCGACCTCAGCGCCGACATGCAGTGTGAAATACTCGAGCGAATCGCTGGAGGGCCAACCGGCGATACACTTAAAGCGTTACTTGAGCTCAATCCGTCATTGCTTACGTGGCGCAAGGCAGTAACTAAAGCAGACAATCTCGTCGATCGAAATCGCCAGGCCGTGCTGGACAACTACGATTTAGCTTTGACGGCCCGCCGGCTGGCCTCGGTGATTACGGCCGCGGCGGCTCAATTGAATGACCCCGGCGCCGGTTCGCGTGTGCCTGAGCACTCGGACCGCTCGCTTGCCCCCCTGCTGGAGGAAACGGTTTCCCTTCACGATACGAGACTGTTATATTCCTGAGCGGGACGGGTCGGTATTACCGGTTGCCCAATTTTTGTAAACCCGGATTCCCCACCTGAAGATTGAAAATGATTTCCGAAACCGGCCTAAGGTGTTAAATTATAATGAAAACCTCGCATTCGAGAGGTGCTGTACGGCTCAGCTCAAGGGTGAAGGTTCAAGGTCGGTTTTAACACAGCCGTCTCAGGCTTTAATTTCATGGTTTAAAAGTAACATCGGTGGATTGCCCTCGGGGGGAGAAGCGTCTCTTTTTCCATGCTCAGACCCGGAAAATCATTGATGCTCACAATGAGAACGGATAATTTTTCGTAGAGACGAAGGAACTCTCTCGCTTCAAGCTGAAAAGGATGAATGTTGTCGCTCAGAATCGAAAAAGAAGGCGATCTCTTCCTGTTTTTCTATTTTGAGATGGTGAATGGCGATTTAAACCAGTGACAGCTTGGCATACCGGACGTGCTCTCCAAATTATTATTGAAAACATTCTTTGCACCAGTTTACCTGCGATGGGCATTTCAAATGACTGAAAAGTTCATTGCAGGCGGAGGAAAAAACGAGAATGAAGTGCCTGATCATCGCTGCGGGAAAAGGCAGTCGGCTACAACTGATGGGTGCCAGCAAACCGCTCATTCCCATCCTGGGTATTCCATTGATCGAACGGGTCGTCCGCTCCGCTATGGAGGCGGGGGCGGATGAATTTTATGTGATAACCGGATACCGGGGAGATCAGGTTCGCACCTCTCTGGAGCAACTATCACAGCGTCTTGAGATCCCCATTACCACCATTATCAATGAGGATTGGGAGAAGGACAACGGCTTTTCGGTCTTCAAGGCACGGGAATACCTGCGGGAACCATTTTTTCTGCTGATGGCGGATCATCTCTTTGATCCGGCTATTGCCCGTAAGTTGATGGCGCTTCCTTTGGTTGATGGCGAAATTATTCTCGGCGTGGATAGTGATATCCGCAATCCTCTCATCGACATGGGGGATGTCACCCGGGTAAAAACCGAAGGTGGGAAAATAATCAACATCGGCAAAAGCCTGGTAAGCTTCAACGGCTTTGACTCAGGTGTTTTCCTGTGCACACCAGCCATTTTTAGTGCGCTGGAGCAGTGCAAAGGGAAAAACGGCGATACTACACTGTCCGGAGCGGTGCAGGCTCTTGCTGACGAGGACCGGGCCAAAGCGGTCGATATCAGAAGTCTTTTCTGGATTGATGTGGATGATCCCTCGGCTTTCAGATGGGCGGAGAACGCACTCTTGGACGATTTAGGAGACAAGCCCAGCGACGGTCTTGTCTCGCATTACTTGAACAGACCTTTGTCAATGAGGATTACCCGCCGGCTGGCGAATTACAGAATCACCCCAAATCAAATATCCATGTTCTCGTTCCTGTGTTCCGTACTGGCCGCCGGCCTGTTTGCACTCGGTGGTTATCCCACCCTGTTGCTGGGCGCCTTTCTGGCCCAGTTTGCCTCGATTATCGACGGCTGCGATGGCGAAGTGGCGCGGCTCAAATTCCAAAACAGCCGCTACGGCGGTTGGTTCGATGCAATCCTGGACCGTTATGCCGATGCCTTCCTGCTTTTCGGGCTCATCTGGCACGCATATGCATCCAAGATGGATAACCTTATCCTGTTTGTCGGATTTCTGGCGATTATCGGTTCCTTCATGGTAAGCTATACGGCGGACAAATACGACAGCCTGATGCGCGACCGGATCAGTCAGGGCAAGAGATTTCGTTTGGGCCGCGATACCCGTATCTTTGCGATATTTCTCGGCGCCATTATCAACCAGGTCTATTTGACGCTGGTAGTAATTGCAGTTGTAATGAATATTGAAACAATTCGCCGCGTCATCATCTGCCGGGATCATGAATAGCATGGAATGCGCAAAACAAAAGATTAGAGCGATTATTGCGGAGTCCAAGGTACCGGAAGACTCTCGCCATGCCGAAAACACCCTCGAGTGGCTGTTAAGGCTTGATCCCCGGGCCGACCCGGCGCTGCAAATCGCTTCTCTCGCCCATGATCTCGACCGGGCTGTTGAGGATCAAAAGGTCCATCGTGCAGATTTTGACGATTATGATTCCTTCAAGGCCGCTCATGCACGTAACGGAGCGAAGATTCTGCGAGCGATCCTGGATAAGTGTGGTATAGCCAAGCCTGCTGCTGACGAGGCTTGCCGGTTAGTAACACTTCACGAGGTCGGCGGCGATCCCCGTTCCGATCTGCTCAGGGATGCAGATGGTATTTCCTTTTTTGAGATCAATCTGCCTCTGTACTACCAACGTGAAGGCTGGGAGGAAACCATGTTTCGCAGTATCTGGGGCTATCGACGTCTCTCGGCACGGAGAAAAAAGTTCGTGAAAAAAATAACATACCAGGATGTGGTACTAACGCGCCTGCTAAAAGAAGCGATCCAGGCTAAATAGAGGTGAGGTTGATCTATGAGTGATTTTTATCAGCATCCGATAATCGCTACCCTGCACCGCCTCGGCAAACCGTCGCTGGAGAAGCTGGAAGAAGACCTGGTGCAGAATGCGCGCAGAAGACCGATTGCCTTGATCATTCCGGTGACCCTGGAGGACTCCCGTCAGGCGGTTTTCGACAACATCCTCGCCCAACTGGCCGAGGTGCCGTATCTGAAGCGGTATGTTTTCACCGTGGGCTGTACCGAGTCGCTCCAGGAGTACGCTTCGATTTACCACAAGGTCAAGGGCGCAATTCCCGAGGCAACCCTGATCTGGGCAGGCAGTCCCCGCATCAGGGCCCTGATCGAGCGGATGGAGGCCAGCGACCTGCATATCGGCGGCGATGGCAAGGGACGGAGCGTGTGGCTGGCCTACGGCTACATTATCGCCATGGACGATTGCCGGGTGATGGCGCTCCACGACGCGGATATCGTCAACTACGACCGCGAGCTGCTGGCCCGGCTGGTGTTCCCTGTAGCCAGCGTGCGACACAACTACGAGTTCAGCAAGGGATATTACAGCCGCGTGGCGGACAGGATGTACGGCCGGGTTACCCGGCTGTTCATCACCCCGTTGATCCGTGCGTTCCAGGACCTGCTGGGACCCAGTAATTTCCTGACCTACATGGACGCATTCCGCTATCCGCTGGCCGGTGAGTTCGCTGTCAGCGACAGTCTGGCCAGGAGCAACAAGATCCCGGGAGACTGGGGCCTGGAGATCGGCACGCTGGCAGAGGTTTACCGCAACTGCGCCCATAAGCGAATCTGCCAGGTGGATATCGCCGAAAACTACGAGCACAAACATCAGGAACTGGGGCAGGAGGGTAAGCCTCGCGGCCTGAGCAGGATGACCGAGGATATCGCCAAGGTGTTTTTCCGGACGCTGGCGAGCCAGGGCGCCGTGTTCTCCTCCAGTTCACTTCATTCGCTGATAGGCATTTACCGCCGCCAGACCTACATAGTGACCGAGCACCACGAGGCGGATGCGGCGATCAACGGCCTGCACTACGACAGGCACTCCGAGCTGATCGCGGTGGACACGTTCGCCCGCTCGCTGGTCAGCGGCGGCGAAGCGTTTTTCGAGGACCCGATGGGGCCGCCGCAGATTCCCAACTGGAACCGTGTTCTTTCGGCGGACCACGCTTTCCTGAAGGACGTGGTCAAATATCCCGAGCTGGATATGAAAGAAGCGGCGAATCAGTTCGTCTGATCCAGCTTCGGCAGGTGAAGGATAACAGGGCATCCCGTGGATGCCCTGTTTGTGCAGGACCGGTTTCAAACCAGCCAGCTCGTGCGGTGGGGCTCCATGAACAGTTTGCCGTTTTCCAGTTGCTGGCCGCCCAGGATATCTGTCAGGTTCTCCGCTATGCCGAGATCCGCCAGCGCAACCTCCAGCGGATCGGGGCGGACATTGCTCAGTACGTACAGTTCCTGGCCGCCGCCGCTGCGCTTGAAAGCCAGCAAAAAAGGCTGATCGGGGTGGAACACCTCCAGTTCCGCGTTGGGGTGCAGAGCCGGCTGTTGACGGCGGACCCGGATCAGGTGACAGTACTGGTTAAACACGAGCGCCCGGAACGAACCCGGATCACCGAGTTCCCGCCGCAGCAGTTCCAGATCGAGGTGCTGACGGTTGATCCGCCGTTTCTGGCCCGATTGCTCCACGCCCTCGTTCCAGTTTCTCGATCCCAGCAAGCTGTGGAGATAAACCGCCGGGACTCCGGGCAGGGCAAGCTGAATCTCCTGACTGGCCAGGAACCGTCGCGCATGGGCGGCATCGCCTTCCGGGCCGTCCGGCTCCCTCATCGCATCCACAAAGGTTACATTCAGTTCGTAGGGGCTTTCACTGCCGTCCGGGTTGCGCTTCAGCGATACGTCGCCGCCCATCCGCCGGGCATGGTTGACCAGCGCCTCGATATCCGCGGGTGAGATAATGCCCTCCACCGGCCTCATCCCGATCCCGTCGTGGCTGGCCGTGAAATTGAAAAAAGTGCAGTCCGGACTCCTGATATTCAGGCAGCGCCGCGCCCAGTTTTCCATTACGCGAGTATCGTGCTTGATAAACGAGTGCAGCAGCAGCGGGGGCAGGCTGAAATTGTAGACCATCTGCGCCTCGTCGCCGCCGTCGCCGTAATAAGCGACATTTTCCCCGTGGGGTACGTTGGTCTCGGTGATCAGGATCACTTGCGGCGCCACCTGGTCCAGTATCGAGCGCATCAGCTTGACCACCTCGTGAGTTTCCGGCTGATGGATGCAGTTGGTGCCGATCGTTTTCCACAGATAAGCTATCGCATCCAGCCGGATCAGCCGGGCGCCTTTGCTGACGTAGAACAGCAGCACCTCGATCATCATCGCCAGCACTTTCGGCTCCGCGAAGTTCAGGTCCACCTGGTCAGTGCTGAACGTAGTCCAGAGATGGACCTCCCGGCCGTTGTCTTTGGTGAACGGGCTCAGCACGGGAGTTGCGCGGGGCCGGGTGACCTGGCTCAGATCGGTCGCGGGGTCGACCTCGATTGCCAGCCCGGCCAAAGCGGGATCATCCGCCAGGTATCTCCGGAACCAGTCGCTTTCGGCGCTGAGATGGTTGATTACCAGGTCCACCATCAGCTCGAAATTACTCTCGATACTCTCCACCTCGTCCCATGCGCCCAACTCCGGGTTGACCTGGTGGTAGTCGCAGACCGAGAACCCGTCGTCCGAGGAGTACGGGAAAAAGGGCAGGATGTGCACGGCGCTGAACAGACCGGTCAGGTGCTCGTCAAGGAACGTGCGCAGCGCGTGCAGGGGTGTTTCTCCGGGTGAAAGGAGCGTGTCGCCGTAGGTGATCAGCACCACATCGGACTGGTCGAAGTAGCCGTCCCGCGCGCCGCGTCCGCCTGCGCCGGTCGGCAGCGAAGAGTACTGCCGGATGATTTGCCCGATCAGCTCACCGGCAACGTCCGCCCTCCGGTCACCGTATATTATTTCCAGCGATCGTCTGATTCGCTCGCTGCCGCTCATCGACACCCCTCGTCTGGACTTCGTTGCCGTCGGGCTACTATCCCTCGACGGCTTGAAAAATACCGGGGGGGACTGTGAAAGGCAACCCATTACCCTTGCACTCAGCGCCCTGTACCGTTGCCGCCACGGGGGGAGTGCGGAATTCAAGACACTTTTCCCCTTTGCGAGAGTTAGTTACTATAGATATGGCTGCGTCCCTGCCGGATTGACCGGCTGCTCCGGGCCAGACGCCATCGTCAGCAACCCGGCCGGGCGGCCGAAGCATGCCCGCGAACCCTCGAGGGGCCGCACCTGCCCCCTCGGCCGATAGATACCTTCCTGCATCACCAACGCCTGGACCACCAGACCCCGGAGTGCGCCATGAATAACCGTAATACCAGCCGCCGCGATGCAATCAGAACAATTGCCCTGGGAGGAGCCGCTCTCGCACTGGGCCACACTATGCCCGGCTGCGGAAACGGAGAGCAACGCTCCGGCCATAACACTCGACCCAATATCCTGTTCGTCTTCACCGATGACCATGCCGCCCAGGCGATCAGCGCCTACGGCTCGCGGATCAACCGGACTCCCAATATCGACAGGCTGGCCGACGAGGGCGTGTTGTTCCGCAACTGTTTCTGCACCAACTCCATCTGCGCGCCCAGCCGGGCCGTGATCCTCACCGGCAAGCACAGTCACCTCAACGGTGTGATAGACAACCGGCCGGAGTCGATGTTCGACGGTTCGCAGCAGACGTTTCCCAAGCTGATGCGTCAGGCCGGTTACCAGACCGCGATTATCGGCAAATGGCACCTCAGGAGCGAACCCACCGGTTTCGACTACTGGGAGGTATTGCGCGGGCAGGGACCGTACTACAACCCGCTGATGCTCAAGGCCGGCGGCGAGGTGCAGCATACCGGCTACACGACGGATATCATCACCGACCTGTCGCTGGACTGGCTGGAAAACGGTCGTGACAAGACCAGGCCGTTCATGCTGATGTGCCAGCACAAAGCGCCCCACCGCCTGTGGGCGCCGGGGCCGGACCACCTGGACGATTTCGACGGTGAGGCGATCCCGGAACCCCCTACCCTGTTCGACGACTACGAGGGGCGGGGCACGGCGGCGCACACCCAGGAGATGACTATCGCCGGGCACATGAATGAACGCGATCTGAAACTGGAACCCCCGCGCTACCTGAACGAAGAGCAGTTGAAACGCTGGAACGAGGCCTATGCCGTTGAAAACGAGGAGTTCAACAAAGCCGGCCTGGAGGGCGACAACCTGCTGCGCTGGAAATACCAGCGCTATATCAAGGACTACCTGCGCTGCGTGCAGTCGGTCGATGACAACCTGGGGCGGATGCTGGCTTACCTGGAGCAGTCCGGCCTGGCGGACAACACCGTGGTGATCTACAGTTCGGACCAGGGATTTTACCTGGGAGAACACGGCTGGTTCGACAAGCGGTTCATGTACGAAGAGAGCCTGAGGATGCCCCTGCTGGTGCGCTGGCCCGGCACGGCCGGTGCGGGCGTGGAGAATACCGACCTGGTGCAGAACCTCGATTTCGCCGAGACGTTTCTCGATATCGCCGGGGCCGCTGTACCCCAGGACATGCAGGGCCGCAGCCTTGTGCCGCTGATCAAGGGCCGGACTCCGCCTGACTGGCGCAAATCGATTTACTACCACTACTACGAGTGGCCGGCGGTGCACATGGTGCGGCGCCACTACGGGGTCCGCACGGAGCGCTACAAGCTGATCTACTTCTACAACCTGGACGAGTGGGAACTCTACGACCTCCAGCGCGACCCCTCGGAGCTGCGCAGCCTGTACGGCAACCCGTTTTACGAGGAGATAACGGCTGAACTCAAGCGGGAACTGGCAAGCTTGCGCGCGCGCTATGCCGTGCCCGAGGTTGACCCGGTGCCGATACCGGAACAGTGAGCGGACGACAGGAAACACGGCCAGACAAATGAGCCTTGGGTCTTGATGGAGTCTTTCATCACGGGCCTTGCACTTAGT
The DNA here is from genome assembly GCA_019456185.1 of Candidatus Glassbacteria bacterium. NCBI lineage: Bacteria > Candidatus Glassiibacteriota > Candidatus Glassiibacteriota bacterium. The sequence continues at coordinate 72,883 of VRUH01000013.1, forward strand.
ACGTTCACTCAGGCATGCTTGTAACCGGAAAAAGGCAATGAAAGTTTCGCTGCCAGTCAACTACAAAGCAGCCCTCTGGATAATAGCGGCAGGCATGGCGCTGAGGCTGCTCGTGCTGGCGCTGTGCCTCGATACGCCGCTGTTCGGCGACGCCCACGCGTACCATCGCTTTGCCATGATGTATCTCAATGGCGAATCGTTTGACACAGTCCGCGCTCCGGGACTTTCGCTGTGGCTGGCCGCCTGGTATGGCGTGTTCGGCGCCGGCCAGTTGTCGTCCATGCTCTCAATCCTGCCGTTCCACCTGATTCTCAGCGCCGCAATCTATTATTATTCAGCCAGACTGGTCAACGCCAGGGCCGCCCTGATCGCCCTGGCGCTGATCAGCTTCTATCCCTCGTTCGTGTTTCATTCGGTCTGGCCGCTGACCCAGGTGCCGATGGCCGCGGCTCTGGCGTTGACGTTGTATCTGCTCGACAGCAAACCATCCCCGACCCACGCACTTGCTGCCGGGCTTCTGCTGGGATTCGCCATTCTGCTGCGTCCCAACTGCGTGATCCTTGCCCCGGTGCTGAGCCTGATCATATTGCTGCGGAAAAACCGCCGCGCTTTCGTTTCGGCATCCGTGCTGCTGGCTGTATCGCTGGCTCCGGCCCTGCTGTGGTCCGCGCGGGAGTACCGTCACAGCGGCAACCTGGTATTTATCAACTACACGAACTCGATGAACTTGTACCTGGGCAACAACCGCTTCACACCCCTGTACAAAACGTGGTGGTTCGGTTCTCACGGCCAGGGCGCTCGTGACGTCCCCGCCGAGTTCTCCGACAGGCTGAGCGCCATCAGGGAGATTCCGCTTAGTTCACGCAACAAGGTCTATCTCAAGGGTGCAATCGATGAGATAACCACGCGGCCGGGAGTATTTATCGTGCGCACTCTGAGCCGCATACGCACCTTTTTCGCGTTCGACACTTACACAGGCACACAGGTGATCAAAAGATTTGGCCATGGAAAAATCGTCGGCGCATCCGTGCTGGGACTCGTCATGCTCTTCTACCTTGCCATTATCTCGGCCTGCCTGCTTTTCTATCTCGGCCGCGGCGCCAGGGAGAACGGTTCCACAATTGGGGCCATGATACCGGCGGCGGCTGTGGCCTATGCGTTCCCGTTCTGGTTGGCCTTTTCCCACCCCACATATCACCTCCCGCTGTTGCCTCTGCTTGCGATTCCCACCGCCGCAGTGCTGGAGCGTTTGATTCGGAACCCCTCATGCATCAGAGAATATTTTTCCCGTGATGGCATTAACTACAGGCTTATAATTGCCCTAGCCATACTGTTACTGATTCAACTCGAATGGGTGCTGGTAATGTCCGCATCTTTTTATGAGGCAATCTAATTGACACGTAATTTATGTTATGTTATTCGATTCCAGTCCACACTTAATGTTCCATGCAAAGGATAACGCCGTATCCTCTATATTTAAGAGAGATACGGCATTTTGGATGGCGCCCCCTGCGGGACTCAAACCTGCGGCCTACGGATTAGAAGTCCGTTGCTCTATCCAGCTGAGCTAAGAGGGCAAAGGATTTGCTGGGCCTACTAGGTTTTGTTCCCTATCAGTCCCCTGTTTTTCTCAGTCATCAACCGCTTGCGCGCAGTACGCCGTGCCCGAGGCGGCCCCGGTGCCGATACCGGAGCAGTGAAACGGTTCAGGGAGACAGATACCTACTTCTCAAGCAGCTCCCCGTAGGTCTCCGGCCGTCGGTTGGCAAAGCGCCCCTCGTAGCGGTCCGGGCTGGTATTGATCTCATAGCAGGTGTATTCACCGGGACCGGCCATGGAGACCAGCGACCCGTTGCGGCCGATCAACAGGCTCTGGAACGGGTGGCAGAACACCAGATACGCCCCGTTCTCATAGGCCCGGGTCTGCAGCAGGCGGGTATTCCAGCCATCGAGATCATAGCTGCCGTAGGATGGCACCAACAGCACCTGCGCGCCCTTGAGCGCCAAAATCCGGGCTGGCTCGGGCAACTGGCGGTCGTAGCAGATCAGCATGCCCACTTTGCCGAACGGGGTCTGGAACACCGGGTAGTTCTCGCCGGGAGTGTAGCACACCGGATTGATCTCGTAGCCCTGGGCGAAATGGGTTTTGCTGTATCGGCCGATAATATCTCCGTCCGGGTCGATCAGGATCACGCTGTTGAACAGCCGCTCGCCCCGGCGCTCCAGGAATCCCAGCACCAGGAATATCTCAAGGCTGTCGGCCAGGGCCCGCGCCCTGACGAGATAAGGCCCGTCCAGCGGCTCGGCCACCGCGATCAACTTCTTTACGCTCTCTTCCCAGCGCCCGGTGTCCCGGTCTGCGTTGACCTCGTTGATCACGTAGCCCTCCAGCGCACCCTCGGGCGTAACCACCATCGCGGCCCCGGTTTCCTCCACAGCCCGTATTACCAGGCTCTCGATCCGGGCCCAGTTGGCCGCTTTGTCCCACTTGTCAGGCACCACTGAACATGAAGCGACCCTGAGAGACGTCTTTGTCTGGCCGGTGGCGGCGTACTTGCCGCTGACAATTCCAGCGGCGGAAACGTCCGCTGCAGCCCATCCAAGGTTCAGCACCACCGTGACAACAAAAAAGAGTCGCATCTCATCACCTCCGGGCCGCATGTGTTACTGCAAGAAATTAACGCCGCATCCCCTCATTTTGGAATACGGCGTTTTAGCTGGCGCCCTCTGCGGGATTCGAACCCACGGCCTACGGATTAGAAGTCCGTTGCTCTATCCAGGCTGAGCTAAGAGGGCTGTTCTGGATCTGCCTTGAACTTGATTCTCGCGGAGAGGAACTGCTCGTAAGCCTTGTCGGTTTCGAGGATATGGTTCGAGATCCAGCCGTCGAGATAATCCCTGATCTCCACGGCCAGTTGCCGCTTGTCGCCGGACAGTCTGGCATTGAACTCCTGCACTTTTTCCTTGAAATCAGCGTGCTTGGCGATATGCTGGTCCAGCTTATCGAACCCGTACTTGGTCAGCAGGTGCTCCTCGCTGGAAAAATGGAACAGTATGTAGACATGCATCTTACTCAGCGCATTGCCCAGATCGCTATCGTCCCCGTTCTCGATAGCGGCTGACAGCTCATCGAGCAGCTTAAACAACTCTTTATGCTGGTCATCCAGTCCGGGCACACCCACGCTGTATTCCGGCTTCCAGGGCGACATCCGTTCTCCCGGGATATTTTATCAGTAATGATGTACAAAGTTGTAAGATATCTGGAATCACAGCAACCTGCAAGTGCTATCGGTTGCTTCGGCCTATGGTTTATCCGGCTGGTATTCAAAGTAGTCGTATCGTTCCCGGCTGTTCCCGACCCGTAAGAACCTCCGGCTGAGTACAGGCCCTGATTCACCGCCCCCCTTCGCGCTGTATTCCGCAAGGAGCAGATAACCGCCGGGAGTGTCGGGCAATTCCAGCGTAACAGGCAAGAACTGTTTGCCCCAAGCCGGAATCTCGATATTCCTCTCAGTCGTCCACAGCTCACCGCCACTGTTATCCAGCAATCTCAACCTGACCTCTCCAGCAGCGTTTTCCGCCAGATCGTTCACGCCCACCAGGTTGAAATCCAGCCGGCCGCCAGGTTCGCGGGCCGGCAGTCCCCGGATATAGCGCGTATCGGCCAGATCGATAAAGACGGCTGTGGGGGAGAAACAGTGACGGAACCAGTCAAGGGTCACCGTGCCGTTCAATTCCGAGACCGGATTGGTGAACCAGTCGCCGGTGAAGCCCAGATCATCGGTCAGGTAGCAGAATGCGAGGACTCCGGCCAGGGACCGTTCGGCCCGCAGCCATTCGGTCTGTAACTGGAGCCAGTAGGCTTGGAACGCCCGCCGCTCGGCCACGGTCGAACTGCCGCCGAAATAATGCCCGTAGACCTCGCGGGTCAACAGCGCCGGGGTCCCGTCGCGCCACAGCCAGACCCAGCCGTATTCATTTACCAGCTGGACCGCGTTACTGGTCAGGATCTGTTTGTTACGCTCAGGCCAGTAACCGAGTTTGCCCAGCGGGTACGGAGGATCGCCGGGGTTATCGGCAAACCCCGTGCTGTGCCCCCACATCACGTATGGATGCGGCTCATCCATCTCGTCCAGACCCATGTGCTCGGCGGTCATATAGCCCGCATCCCAGATTCTGGTGGGATCGAGCTCTTTCAGTTCGGGGATCAGCCGGTTGCCCACGTAGTCGTCCCAGTTCTCGTTGATCGCGTCCCAGATCACGATACTCGGGTGGCTGCCGTCGGCCCAGACCCAGTCCGTGTACTCGCTCCTGATCTGTTCGTCCCAGCCGTGGCTCTGCCAGTAGAGCCATTCGTTTTGGAGCAGAAGGCCCGCGCTGTCGGCGATCTCATACCAGAACGAGGGAGCGATACCCACGCAGATCCGCATTGCGTTCCAGTGGACTGCTTGCGGAATTTCCGCCAGCAGCCGCCGCACCCAGTCCCGGTCCCAGGGCAGCGCTCCGCAGGCGGGGTCCTCGAAAAAACGGTGCAGGGTGATATTTGTCCCGCGCAGCATGATTTTGTTGCCATTGAGGCGGAAATGACGGCCGTCGCGGTCAAAATCACGCATGCCGAACGTGCGGGTCAACCGGTCGCTGAGCGAGCCATCGCCGGCAAGCAGACGGATATCCGCTTCGTAGAGGAACGGTTCCGCGGGGCTCCACAGGTCAGGATTTTGGAGCGGGATGGTCAATTCCAGCCGAGTGCGGTTATCCCGCCTGACAGCCTGGCGGACACCAGCGGGAGCAACGACAACACGGCCGCCGTTTTTCTCTCTGACCGTAACCTCGACCCGGCACGTATCCCACATCGGATCGCCATATTGGACCTGCGCCGGCAGGAACGAGCGGATGTCGAGTTTCAGCTTCAGTTCACCGCGTTCGGCCGATGGCAGCAGAAGAAGACGGTCGGTCCGGAAAGGCCCGGTAAACGACACCTCAACTTCATCCCAGATCCCCGGCCAGTAGGTGACTTTCTCCTTGTCGGTGCTGCCGGCGGCCTGGGACGGCAGCCACTTGCGGTCACCGACCCTGACCAGCAGTTCGTTCTCCGCTCCGTAACGCACGGCATCGCCAAGCGGGAACTCCACAGGCGTGTAAGCCGCCATGGAGCCGCCCAGGTGCCGTCCGTTGAGGTAAACATCGGTTACATACTTACTTTTGAGGATAGTGACCACGCCGGCCAGACCCTCGGCCCCGGCCGGGACCGTAAACCGGCGGCGGTACCAGTTGTAGCGAGGCTCGTAGCTGCCGTCGTAATAGGCCTCGTACTGCTCGATCCGCGGTTCTGCCAGAAAAATCAGGCCCGGCACCGGAATACTCCGGCTGAAAACCGCTGGCGGGAATGCGTCGACACTCTGCTCGAACTCCCAGGTGCCGGACAGCGGAATAACCAACCGATCGCTTAGCCGTGCCGCGCACAGGCTGGACGACACCAGCAGCGCGGTCAGCGACAGAACTTTCAAATGGCGCACGGGGACCTCCGGAAAGCAGTTGTTTTTTTCGCCGGCAGCAGGGTTTCATACGTACGGCATGCTTTTTTGAGCGGACCCAGCGAACCGCGACTCAGGCGTTTTCCGCCCTTTAGAATGATGAACCAAATATAAGTATCCACGCCCAACTGTCCAGCTTGTGCGCGGGAGAATGGGCTGTTTTCGGGTTGTTCGGTGCCCCCAGGCATGTTAAATTGCAGCAGGGCTGTTGGCGAATGGCCGCCCTGCCCGCCGGTTCCCAAATCGTGATGGTTAAACAAGGATGATGGCTTCGTAAAAAGTCCATCTACTTCGTTGCGTTAGATTATCTCGTCGCTGCAGCGTACCGTAAGTACGCTTCACTCCTCGAAATCTACGTGCCTCGTATATGAAGCTTTTTGCTTTGCCATCGGCAAATCGGACTTTTACCACATCATCAAGGATGGTAGCGATGTCTTTGCCGCTGAAAAACACTTGCGCAGCTCTTGCCTTAATTTTCCTCTGCTTTTCGCTGACCTTTGCCGCCGGGAGCGCCGGCCGCCCCGTTCTTTCCAAACTTTATCCCGCCGCCGATCTGAGAGACATGCTTCCCGCCGCCGGAGAATGGCGGCCGTTCCCCACTTACGCCGGGCGCAGCTTCTGGCGGGGCTTGCCGGAAGCCACGCGAAAAGCGCAGGTTGAGCGGGCGGAATCCAACATGGACCAGCCGTGGCCCGAGCTGCCGGCGACACTATACATGGAATTCTCGGTCAACGGAAACCGCACCAACTACGAGGGTCCCTATTTCGGGCGCAGGAACAGGCTGGCCGATATGGTCACCGCCGAATGCATCGAGGGGCAGGGCCGCTTTATCGGCGAGATCGTTAACGGCCTGTGGCTGATACTCGAGGAGTCGAGCTGGGTCATCCCGGCGCACATCGGCGATCAGCGGGCCGGGCGCGGTCTCCCCGACGTTACCGAGCCGGTCGTCGACCTGTTCAGCGCCGAGACCGCCAGCCTGGTGGCCTGGACAGTGTACCTGCTGGGCGATGAGTTGAACGAGGTTTCGCCGCTGATCACCAGCCGCTGCCGGAGGGAAGTCGAGCAGCGGGTGCTGACTCCCTGCCTGGAGCGGGACGACTTCTGGTGGATGGGTTTCGATACGGACCACATCAACAACTGGAACCCGTGGGTCAACTCGAACTGGCTTTCCTGCGTGCTGCTGATGGAAAATGACCCGCAGCGGCGGGTGGATGCGGTGGCTAAAATCCTGCGCAGCCTCGACAGGTTTATCGGCAGCTATCACGATGACGGCGGTTGCGACGAGGGCCCCTCCTACTGGGGCCGGGCCGGAGCCAGCCTGTTCGACTGCCTCGAGTGGCTCCACAGCGCCACTGACGGAAAAATCGACGTATACAGCTACCCGCTGATCGCCAACATGGGCCGCTATATCTACCGGGCGCATATCGATGGACGCTGGTTTATCAATTTCGCCGACGCCTCGGCCAGGGTCGGGATCAGCCACGAGCTTGTCTGGCGCTACGGGAAGAGGACAGGTGATCCGCTGATGGAGGGATTCGGTGCGTGGGCCGCCGATAAAGCCCTGGAGCGGAATCCCGCGCCGGGAGGCTACCTCAGCCGCAGGCTCTGGGTGTTGTCCAACCTGCAGGAGCTGATCGCGGCCGAAGGGCGTCAGCCCCACGTGCGCGACATGTGGCTGGACGGGATCCAGGTGATGGCCGCCCGCTCGCACCAGGGCAGCGCCAAAGGGCTGTACGTGGCGGCCAAGGGTGGCCACAACAACGAAAGCCACAACCACAACGATGTCGGCAACTTCATCGTCTATTTCGACGGGCAGCCGCTGCTGGTTGATGCGGGCGTTGGCGTGTATACGGCCAAAACTTTCAGCAGCAGTCGCTACGAGATCTGGACCATGCAGTCGGCCTACCACAACCTGCCGACAATCAACGGAAAAATGCAGCAGCCGGGCCGCGAGTTCGCCGCGCGGGATGTGAGGTACGACACCGGCCGCAGCCGTGTGAAGTTCAGTCTGGAACTGGCGGGCGCATATCCGGCCGAGGCGGGTATCGAAAGCTGGAACCGCACCGTGGTACTGGAAAGAAACCGGGAGGTCCGGGTGGAGGACAGGTTCAAGCTCGTCAAGCGCGAGGGTGATCTGACGATGAGCCTGCTGACCCCCTGCCGCGTGACCACGGTCAAGCCCGGCGAGCTGCTGCTGGAGGGCGGAGAGACAGGCCGGGAATTCTCGGTGCGTCTGCACTACGAGCGGGAGCTGGTAGCCGAGGTGGAAACTATCGAATTGGACGACAGGCGGTTGAACGGGTCGTGGGGCGACAGATTGTACCGGGTCGTGCTGAGCGCCCCGGCGGATTCGCCGCTGAGCGGCAAATGGACTATCAGGGTCAGGGAATAGATGAGCCTGTTTTAGCCGGCCGGTTCCGGAGTTGAGTGTTTGCAATTTTCCGGGAATTGGAAAATCTTCAACGGAATAAAAAAACGGCGGGCCGGAGCCCGCCGTTTTTTTACTTACTCACCACCCCACCCCACCCATAATATTTTAAAGGTAACCCAGGGACTCCAGGATATCCCGGCCTTCCTCGGTAATCATCTCCGGGTCCCAGGGCGGATCGAATGTCCACTCCACCTCGGCCTCGTCGATCCCCTCGGCCAGCATCGCGGCCTTTTTCACCCTGTCCTCGATCAGCGGGGCCGTGGGGCAGCCCATCGAGGTCAGCGTCATCAGGATAGTCGCCTTGCCGCCGTCGACCGTGATATCGTAGACCAGCCCGAGGTTGACGACGTCGATCTCGAATTCCGGGTCCTCGACAGTTTTGACATACTCCCTGATTTTATTCGGATCAACCGTGCTCATGATTTTTCTCTGCTAAGTGGTTCCCGTTTTCCAGCGATGATTTCAAGGCCAGCCAGGCCAGCAGGGCGCATTTGATCCGCACAGGGAACTTGCTCACACCCTGCAGCGCCTCCGCATCGCCCAGGTCCTCATCCGGCGGTTCTCCGTGCATCATCGCCCGCACCCTGTCCACCATCGCCAGCGCCTGGCAGCGCTCCATGCCCAGCACCGCCTCGGTCATCATCGAGGCCGACGCCTGGCTGATACTGCAGCCATGCCCGGCGAAACAGACTCTGGCTATCTTCCGCCCGTCCCCGTCCAGCTCAACCGACAGCAGCAGCTCATCTCCGCACAGAGGGTTTTCATGTTTCACGCAGTTTCCCCCGGTGGCTTCCTGCTCGCTGCAACGGTTGCGCGGGCTACGGTAATGGTCCAGGATAATTTCCTGGTAAAGTTCCTCGAACTCCAACTCACTGCACTCCGATAAAAAATTTTCTCATCCTGTGGACCGTATCCACCAGCGCGTCGATTTCCGCCGGGGTGTTGTAGATGTAACACGACGCGCGGCAGGTGGCGACCACGCCCAGCCGCCTCATCAGCGGTTTAGCGCAGTGATGGCCGGCGCGCACGGCGATCCCGGCGCTGTCGAAAAAAGTGCCGGCGTCGTGCGGATGGATTATCCCGCCGCGGCTGTCTCCGACATTGAATGAGAATGTCGCAAGCCTGTCCGCCGGTTCCTGCGGCCCGTAGAGCGTGAAATCGTCGAGTTCCGCGAATTTCGCCAGTGCGTGTTCGGCCAGCACCTGTTCGTGATGACGCACGCGGTCCATGCCGATCCCGCTCAGGTAGTCCACCGCCGCGCCCAGGCCGATCGCCTCGGCCAGCGGCGGAGTGCCCGCCTCGAACTTCCAGGGCGGCTCGATCCACTTGCTGCCCTCCAGGGTCACGTCCACAATCATCCCGCCGCCGCCCATGAACGGCTCCATTTCCTCCAGCAGTTCCGGCCGGGCGATCAGCGCGCCTATTCCGGACGGCCCCAGCATCTTGTGGCCCGCCACCGCCAGGAAATCCGCTCCAAGCTCATCGAAATCCACCTGCGTGTGGGGCACAAGCTGGGCTCCGTCAACCAGCACCAGCGCTCCCGCATCATGGGCCGCGGCTACCAGTGCGCTGAGGTCATTAACCGTCCCCAGCACGTTGGAGGCCCCGCTGACAGCCACCAGCTTCACGCTGCCGTCCAGCAGTTTGTCCAGCCCGGAAAGGTCGAGATAACCGTCATCGGTAACCGGGAGATACTCAACCGCCACGCCGGTTTCCCGGGAGACGATCTGCCAGGGCACGATGTTGGAATGGTGCTCGGTCACCGTGGCCAGAATTTTGTCGCCCCGGCCCAGGTTGCGGCGCGCCCAGGCATAGGCCACCAGGTTGATCGCCTCGGTGCAGTTACGCGTAAAGACCACGCCGCTGGTTTCCGCTCCCAGGAACGCGGCCAGCTTTTCGCGCGCACCCTCGTACTCCTCGGTGGATTCCTCGCTGAGCGTATGAATGCCCCTGTGCGGATTCGCGTTGTACCGCCGGTAACAGTCGGCGACCTTATCGATCACGGCCGCTGGTTTCTGACTGGTGGCCGCCGAGTCGAGGTAAACCAGCGGTTTACCCTTAACCTCGCGCGAAAGCACCGGGAAATCCCGCCGGATCGTGTCAACATCCAATGGATGGATTTCCGGAGGGTCCGGCCGGGCCAGATCGGCCGCTGTAGCCTGGGACGGGTTCATCAGCCTGAGATTTCCTCTTTTACGCCGAATTCCTCGCGAATCGAGTTATAGCCCTTTTCTTCCAGTTCGTGGGCCAGCTCGGCTCCGCCGCTCTTGACAATCCGGCCGTCAAACATGATATGGACCACGTCGGGGTCCAGGTAATTAAGAATCCGCATGTAATGGGTGATCACCAGGAACCCGATTTCAGGCCCGCGCATGGCGTTCACCGACTCGCTGACAATCCGGACCGCGTCGATATCGAGACCGCTGTCGGTTTCGTCGAGCACGGCCAGTTCGGGTTCCAGCAGGGCCATCTGGAGCACCTCGTTACGCTTCTTCTCGCCGCCGCTGAATCCCTCGTTCAGGTTGCGCCTGGCAAACGACGGGTCCATGCCCAGCAACTCCAGCTTGTCGTTGACCAGCTTGCGGAAATCCCTGGGTTTGATATCTTCCTCGCGCCGCGCGTTGAGCGACTGGCGCAGGAAATTCATCATCGATACCCCGGGAATCTCCACCGGGTACTGGAAGGCCAGGAACATGCCGAGACGGCTCTTTTCGTCTGGCTCCATCCCGGTCACGTCTCGCCCCTTGAACAGGATCCTGCCGGAGGTGACCTCGTAGGCCGGGTGGCCCATCAGCACATTGGCCATCGTGGATTTACCGCTGCCGTTGGGACCCATCATGGCGTGCACCTCGCCCCGCGGCAGCTCCAGGCTGACCCCTTTAAGTATCTCCGTATCCTCCACTGATACGTGGAGGTCCTCCAAAACCAGAATCGGATCGCTCATTTCTACCTCTTGAAGTATTATGTAATGTTAACCATTATTTCGCCGATTTCAACCTTGACTTCGTAGGTGCCAAGTTTTTCGAGCGCCGGCAGGGTGAGCGCCCTGCCACTTTCCAGATCGAACTGCGCGCCGTGGCGCGGGCACTCTATCCACCCTTCCTCCACGAACCCGTCGGAGAGGCTTTCCTGCTCGTGGGTGCAGGTATCGTCCACCGCGAACAACCTGCCGTCGGCTGTCCGGACAAGCGCGATCAGCCTGCCATCGAGTTCCACGCGAAGAGCCTGGCCCGGTTTTACTTCCTTATCGCCCGCCGCCCGGAGAAAGCTCATTCGTCTCCCCCCAGTTTGCTCAGGATCGCCGCAGCCAGCAGCTCGTGCATCCCCGACCATTCTACCCGGTCGAGCACCTCGTTGAAGAAGCCGAAAATCAGCAGGCGCTCGGCGTCGGCGCGGCGCATACCCCGGCTCATCAGGTAGTACAGATGGTCGCTGTCAACCTGGCCCACGGTGGCGCCGTGGGTGCAGCGCACGTCGTTCGTTTCGATCTCGAGCTGTGGATTGGTAACCGCCTTGGCCTTACGGCTCAGCGCCAGGTTGCGGTTCGCCTGGTAGGCATCGGTCCGGCGGGCGTCGGGACGGACCTTGATCGTGCCGTAATAGACCGTGCGGCTTTCGTCATCCAGCGCCCCCTTGTAGAGCAGGTCGCTGCGGGTATGCGGGGCCACGTGGTCCTGGACGGTCCAGTGCTCGAAATGCTGCCGACGGTGGGCGAAATAGAGACCGAGCATGATACTCTCGGCCCCCGGTCCGGCCAGCTCGCACTCTTTCCACGTCCGGGAGAAATCTCCGCCCAGGGTAACCTGCAGCGTGTTCAGCTTGGCGTTATCGGCCAGCGAGGCCTTGACATTGGAATGGTGCCGCACACCCGCGCCCCAGTCCTGCCAGGTAACCCAACCGACTTGCGAATCCTCCGCGGCATACAGCTCGGTTACCGGATTGACCAGTGATGGCTGCTCCACGGGCGAGGAGGTGTAGATATCGTTGAAAACCACTCGTGCGCCGCGTTCGACAACCACAACCGTACGCGGCTGGACCAGCGCGCCCTGCTCGGTGAGCCAGTGCAGCGACTGCAGGGGCGTTTCCAGCTCGACCCCCTCCGGCACGTAAAGGAACGTGCCGCCGCGATGGTGGGCCAGGTTCCAGGCTCCGAAAATGTCCTCAGCGCCAACCAGCCCGCCCAGCCGCCCGCGCAGGAGCTCTTCATGCTCGTTAACCGCTGTTGCCAGATCGGTGAAGATCACGCCTTTGGCGGCAATCTCCCCGCTCAACTCCGCACTGAAAGGAAGTCCGTCGGCATGGACCAGCTTTCCGCCGCTGTCCGTGCCGCTGAGTTCCAGGGCGTTCTGTGCCCGTGACGGCAGCCGCTCGAGCGCAGTGCTGTCGTCGTGGGTGAGCTGACGGTAATTACCCGGATCAAGCAGCTTCAGGTCCGTGTAGCGCCAGAACTCCTCGCTGCTTTTCGGCAGTTCCAGCGAACATGCCCGCCGCCAGGCATCCTGCCTGAGATCGGCCAGCCAGCCGGGACCGTTCTCCACCGCCGCTTCGATACCTGCATCCGATGCCGTGCTGTTTACCATGTACATAGTTCCGTTCACAAGTTACAGGTTCGCAAAATTCACTCTACGCTAAATTCCTCTATTGTTCACGACCTATCAGCCCACCGAACCTTCCATCTGCAATTCGATCAGACGGTTCAGCTCGACGGCGTACTCCATCGGGAGTTGTTTTACGATCGGCTCCACGAAGCCGCGGACAATCATCGCCGCCGCCTGCTCCTCGTTGAGCCCGCGGCTCATCAGGTAGAACAACTGCTCATCACCGATCCGGGCAACGGTTGCCTCGTGGCCGATCTCGACATCCTCCTCGGCGATATTCATGTACGGATAGGTGTCCGAGCGCGAGTTGTCGTCGATCAGCAGCGCGTCGCAGCGGACATTGGCCTTGCACTTCTCCGCACCAGGCAGCACCTGGACCAGACCACGGTAGCTGGTACGGCCGGAGCCCTTGCTTATCGACTTGGAGACGATTAGCGAGGTGGTTTCCGGCGCTGCGTGGATCATCTTGGAGCCCGTGTCCTGATGCTGCCCGTCGCCGGCCATTGCCAGGCTCAGCACCTCGCCGTGGGCCTTGCGGCCCTTGAGCACAACCGAGGGGTATTTCATGGTGACCCTGCTGCCCAGGTTGCCGTCCACCCATTCCACCACCGCATTTTCCCCGGCCACCGCGCGTTTGGTGACCAGATTATAAACGTTGCTTGACCAGTTCTGGATGGTGGTGTAGCGAATCCGCGCATGGGGCATGGCGATCAGCTCCACAACCGCCGAGTGCAGCGAGACGCTGCTGTAGACCGGCGCCGTGCAGCCCTCGATGTAGTGGACCTCGGAGCCCTCCTCGGCGAGGATCAGCGTCCGCTCGAACTGGCCCATGTTCTCGGTGTTGATCCGGAAGTAGGCCTGCAGGGGGACTTCCACCCTGACCCCGGGAGGCACGTAGATAAAACTCCCGCCGGACCAGACAGCCGAATTAAGGGCGGCCATCTTGTTGTCGCCGGGCGGGATCACCGTACCGAGATATTTTTTAACGATCTCGGGATGTTCGCGCAGGCCGCTGTCCATGTCGTTGAAAATGACACCTTTTTTAACCAGATCGTCCTGCACCTTGTGGTAGACCACCTCGCTCTCGTACTGGGCGCTGACACCGGCCAGGAACTTGCGCTCGGCCTCGGGGATTCCGAGGCGGTCGAAGGTGTTCTTGATCGAGTCCGGCACCTCGTCCCAAGACTGCCCCGGCTTGTCGGTGGCACGCAGGAAATAGAAAATGTCCTGGAAATCAATCCCGCTCAGATCGGCGCCCCAACCGGGCATCTGCTTGCGCTCGAAACGGCCGAACGACTTGAGGCGGAACTCGCGCATCCAATCCGGCTCGCTCTTCATGAACGAGATTTCCTCGACCACTTCGCGGCTCAAGCCCTTCTTGGGTTTGAACACGTAGGTTTCAGGGTCCCGCCAACCCCATTTCTCCTTGTATCTGCTCTGGGGATCTATCTCGAGAATCTGCTTCTCCTCACTCATCGCCCCTCCTCACGCTGATGAAAACACTGCTTCTTATTCACATACTGCACTTAAAGCATAACATTATATCAACGCCGTTACCGTTTTGTATTCAAAGCGCTAATGAGTAAAATACCTTACCAGCCAGTCGACCCTTCCCCGCTTGATAAAGTGCATCCCGGAGAACTTCATTATCTCCCGCACTTTCTGACGGTAGTCCTTGCGGTAGCAATGGGTCGGGCAGTCCTTGCACTTGGGCTTGGGATCAAAGGCGCACATTTCGAGCCGCTTGCGGCCGTAGTCGAGCAGTTCCCTGCATTCGGCGCAAATATCGCCCCTGGCAGTATCGTGATGGTGGTTGCAGTAGACTTCCACGAACTTTTCCAGCGTGGCGAACTCTTTCTGTTTGCCCTTGTCCCAGGCCCCTACCCGCTCCTTATTTATCTCAAGCTTCTCCTGATTCGACAACATCGCCCCTGACTCCGATCTTGGTATGTTTCAGCGGGATTTGACGGCCGCTGTCGGCAATAGCGCTCTGCACCAGACTTGCCAGCCCGAAACAGCAGGGCACTTCCATGAACAGAACCTCAACCGACTTGACGCTGTTCGTCCCGAATATCCGGGTCAGCTTATCCTGGTAATGCCCGGAATCATCAAGCTTGGGACAGCCGATCAGCACTGTTTTGCCCTTGATGAATTCACCATGAAAATTAGCGTGGGCAAACGGCGCGCAATCGGCCGAGATCAGCAGGTCCGCTCCGGCGAAACAAGGAGCGTTGATCGGAGCCAGCATCAACTGGACCGGCCAGTTTCCGAGGCGCGAGAGCGCCGGGGCGAGCTCATCGGCCGCGGGATCCCGGTCGGGAGCCTGCTCGAACATCCTGCTCATCGATCCCGGGCATCCGCCTCCCCCGTGAGCAGGCGCATGGCCGTGGCCGCCGGCGGGCTTGTGTCCCATCGCCCGGCTGACAATGTCTTCGATCTTCTGCTTCTCCTTCATGCCGCCGAGATGCTGTTCCACAGCTTCCTCGTCGAACTCGTCGGCCTCGCGCTCCTCGATAGTCAGCGCTCCGGTCGGACAGTCGCCGATACAGGCTCCCAGGCCGTCGCAGTAGGTCTCGCTGACAAGCTTGGCCTTGCCGTCTATAATCTGGATCGCGCCCTCGGCGCAGGAGGTAACACAATCCCCGCAGCCGTTGCACAATTCCTCGTCTATCTTAATGATTTCTCTGACGATCTTTTCCATTGCCGCTTCCTCTCCTCCCGGCCAGTTCCGTAAGCTTGGTTTTTGTCAGATAGTCCTTTACCTGCATACTGAGATCGATCAACAGACCGCCGAAAATGCAAGTGCTTCCGTTGCAGGCGCTGGTGGTCCGAAAGCAATGTTTGTCGTACAAAGGCCCTTCGATAGACTCGTAAACATCCAGCAGGCTGATGTCCGGGTGCCGCCCGCCAATGGAGAAACCGCCCTTCGGTCCGCGCAACGAATCCACCAGTCCCTGGCGGGCCAGCCGCTGGAGCACCTTGGCAAGGTGCGACTCGGATACATCGAGTTCACCGGCGATTTTCCTGGCGGAGACATGCCTGCCGGGCAGTCCGGCCAGAAAAACCATCGTGTGCAGCGCCAGTGATGCGGCTTCTGAAAGCTTGAGCATAACCACCTGCCGGCAATAAAGTGTTATTTCGGTATTTAAATACCTAAATAACATAATTATTTTAACGCCCAATGTCAAGGTTTGTTACTTCACGAACCCAAAAGAAATCGGTGGTCGCAAGCTCAACGGGAGGCCGGCTTGAACCGGTTGATCCGCAAACTGTTGAGAACAACCGTGATGCTCGACAGCGCCATCGCCGCCGCGGCGAGCGCTGGGAGCAGCCGGCGCAGGAAATACGGCAGGAACAAGACCCCGTGCAGCGCTCCCGCGGCCCCCGGAAAAACCATGTCCCCGGAGTGTCGTGCTGCTTGCCTGCCTTGCCGCCGTCCCTATTTTTGGGGCGACGGATACCTCGCCCGCGCTGCTCCTCCTGCTTCGCACCAAGTTGTGATGGATTTTTTTCGATTAAAATAACGGGGTCTCCCGCTACAGGCGAAGACCCCAGATGAATAACAAATTTGAGCTTAAAGTTTAATTTCCCCGCTCAGCCGGCCCCGCTGAAATTCTCGTTAACGCGGTCCCAGTTGATAACGCTGAAGAAATTTTCGATATAATCCGGCCTGCGGTTCTGGTAGTTCAGGTAGTATGCATGCTCCCAGACATCGATACCCAGGATCGGGGTCTTGCCAGATGTCAGGGGGCTGTCCTGGTTCGCCGTGGCGACCACTTCCAAGCCGCCTTCGCCGACCACCAGCCAGGCCCAGCCGCTGCCGAACTGCCCCGCCGCGGCGGCGGAGAACCTGGCCTTGAACTCGTCGAAACCGCCGAACGCCGAATTGATCGCATCGGCCACAGGACCTGCCAGGCTCACTCCCTTTTTCAGGACGGGCCAGAACAGCGAATGGTTGGCATGTCCGCCACCGTTGTTTCGCACGGCGGTCCTGATACTCTCCGGCAGGCTGTTCAGCTCAGCCAGCAGTTTCTCGACACTTTTGGCCTGCAGCTCCGGGTGGCCCTCCAGGGCCGCGTTGAGCTTGTCTGCATAGCCCTGATGGTGCTTGCCGTGGTGAATTTCCATTGTCCTGGCATCGATATGCGGCTCGAGTGCATCGAATGCGTATTCCAGATCAGGCAACTGGTGCTTCGCCATTTCCCTCTCCCTTGCTTCGCGTTCAAACCAGCTATTGCTTTCGCGCGCCGCCAGTCAACCGCGGCGTCACGGCAGCGTGAAGAATCAGAATGAGAATCATTCCCGTTATTATTAATAAGGACTAAACCTGCTGTCTGTCAAGTTTGTTTACCGCAAGGGAGGGTTAAGCGGCTAAGCGGGAAGGGGATACAAAAAAGGACGGGATTTTCTCCCGTCCCTCGTGTTATCAGCTTTTAACACCAATCAGGCATCGGCTTTCCACAGTCCGTGGAGGTTGCAGAATTCCCTGGCGCTTACATCCGAGGCGCTGGTGAGGAACTCCGCCACCGGCCTGCCCCCCGGGCTAAGGTACCTGCGCATGACAAGATCACCGGCCAGAAGTTCGATCCACTGGATGAAGTGACTCTCCTCCATCGGATGCTCCACGCTGCCGACAGTCACCCGGTAGCCGCCAGCGATTTTTTCGATCTCCGGCACATGTTTTTCCCGGGCGGCGTCCTGGGTGTTTTCCGTCAGTTTCTCCATCGGCTTGCCATGCAGCAGGAACTCGCCCTGACCATCGATAACCACTTCGACCATCATCGATTCGTCCCTGCATTTGTAAATTTCGCCCCTGGCCGGCATCGCAACCTCCTTTGTACTGTGTTTTACCGCGGATAGAAAAAAGGCCCCGCCGCCATGCGGAGCCTTCACTTGCCGAGTCAATTACAGCAATGCTTTGATCGCTTCCAGGACTTCGTCGTAGTCCGGCTCATCGACCATTTCCCTGACCAACTGAAGATAGCTTACCTTGCCTTCGGCATCCACAACCAGCACCGCGCGGGCCAGCAGGCGAAGTTCCTTGATCAGCAAACCCAGGCCCTCTCCGAATGCGCCGTCACGATGGTCCGAGAGCGCGGTGATGTTGTCCGCACCGCTGGCTTGAAGCCAGCGACCCTGCGCGAACGGAAGGTCCATGCTGACTGCTACGAACTGGACGCCCTTGCTGCCCAGGCGGCCGGCCTCGTCATTGAACCGTTTGGTTTCGAGATCGCAGACAGCGGTATCCAGCGATGGGACCGCGATCAGGACCAGCACCTTGCCCCGGTATGATGAAAGCCTGACCTCGGAAAGGTCGGTGCCCAGCAGGCCGATATCGGGCAACTTGTCGCCCTGCTGCAATTCATTGCCGACCAGGGTCAGCGGGTTACCCTTGAAAGTTATCGCTCCATGGCGCTCGGACATCTGCCGCTCCCTCCTGCGAGAAAATAAACCTGCTCCCCTCACCCGGCCCTGTTCACGCGCAACGTATGCCGCATTTATCCACCAGGGGGTGCTAATCATCAAAAATAAGCTTGGACCTGCCCGCCGCAAGGGCGAAGCGAATCCGTACTGCCATAAATAACCGGACGGCTTGCCTGAGTCAAGAGGCGAGCCAGGCTGAATCCGTCGATCGTGATGGTCCCGGATCAGCTCTGGCAGGAGGGGCAGAAAAATGTGGCGCGCTGCTGCTGGACTATCCGCTCGATCGGGCCGGTGCAGGTGCGGCAGGGTTCGCCCTTGCGGCCGTAAACCTTGAGGAACTCCTGGAAACCGCCGGCCTGGCCGCGGCTATCCTGGAAATCGGAGAAAGTGGTCCCGCACTTTTCGATTGCCAGTTTCAGGACACGGCGGGTTTGCTTGTGCAGGGAGTCCACCTGCTCCGCGCTGAGGCTGCCGGCCGGAGTGCGCGGGTCGATTCCGCAGGCGAACAGGATTTCACAGGCGTAGATATTACCCAGGCCCACCAGCCGGTCCTGGCGCAGAAGCCATGATTTGACAGGGGTGGTGGCGGCGCCGATCAGCTCCGCCAGCCGGGCAGGGGTGAACTGCCTGGAAAGAGGATCGACAGCGGCGGGAAGCAGTTCATCGGCCGTTCGCGCCAGGCGGATAGTGCCGAAACGACGGATATCGTAAAACAGCAGGCTGCCCTGGTCCAGCACAAGTTCGGCGCGAAGGTGCTTGTCGTTACGGCCCGTGCGGTCGCGAGCGGAAATCAGCCTGCCGGTCATCCTCAGGTGAAACGCCATCCACATGGGACCCCCGTCTCCCCCGCCCCCGTTCAGCCCGATCCCGATCTGCTTGCCCAGCCTGCGGACCTCGCTGATTTTTCTGCCCGCGGCCCCGTCGCTGTCGATCCCGGCCAGCTTCGGGTCCAGGATAACCATCCGTTCCACCCGGCGGCCGAGCAGGAAGGGGGCGAGCTGCCTGACAATTGTTTCGACCTCCGGAAGTTCCGGCATCCCGTTGGCGTCTCCTCTAAGGCTGGAAATGGACTCACTCGTTGGTCACGAACGGGCTGATCTCTCTGAGGCGATTGATAATCCCCGGCACGTGTTCGAGCACGTAATCGATCTCTTCATCGGTGGTGTAGCGGCTCAGGGAGAAGCGGATCGAGCCGTGGGCGGCCGAATGAGGCACTTTCATCGCCTGCAGCACGTGGCTGGGGTCGAGGGAACCCGAGGTGCAGGCCGAACCCGAGGAAGCGCAGATCCCCAGATCGTTCAGCATCAGCAGGATCGACTCGCCCTCGACGTACTCGAAACTGACGTTCAGGGTGTTGGGCAGACGGTTCGCGCCGTTGATCCGCACGTCCGGGCAGCTCTCGATCAGGCCGCTCTCCAGTTTGTCGCGAAGGCGTTCTTCGCGGGCGCCGACCTCCTCCATGTCGCTCATCGCCAGCTCGGCCGCCGCGCCCAGACCGACGATCCCGGCCACGTTCTCCGTACCGGCCCGGCGGCCTGCCTCCTGATGTCCGCCGCGAAGGTATGCCGGCAGGTCAATCCCCTTGCGGACGAACAGCACGCCGACACCCTTGGGAGCGTGAAGCTTGTGACCGGAAAGGGCCAGCAGGTCGACCGGGACCTTGCCCAGATCAACCGGTATTTTGCCGACTGACTGGACCGCATCGGTATGGAACAGGACGCCCCTGGATTTCACCAGTTCCGCGATCTTCTCTATGGGGTAGACAACCCCTGTCTCGTTATTGGCCCACATCACGCTTACCAGCGCGGTATCGTCGCGGATCGCGCTCTCCAGCTCAGCGAGGTCAAGCGCCCCCCGGGTATCGACACCTGTCTCGGTGACATCGTAGCCGTGCCCGGCCAGCCAGTGGCCCACCTGGATTACCGCCTCGTGCTCCACCCTGGTGGTGATTACGTGTTTCCTGGAGGGGCCGGCAAGTTCGAGCGCGCCCATGATCGCCGCGTTATCGCTCTCGGAGCCGCAGCCGGTGAACACGATTTCGCTGGCATCGGCGCCCAGCATCCGCGCCACCTGCTCCCTGGCCCTGTCCAGGTCGCGGCGCACTTTGCCGCCGAAAGAGTGGATGCTCGAGGGATTGCCGTAGCTGGTGGTCAGAAACGGCTTCATCGCTTCAAAAACTTCAGGAGCCACCGCGGTGGTGGCGTTGTTATCAAGATAAACTACCTTCTCCACTAGGCCTCCATCACTACCAGTTCAGCACTCACCTTTTCTCTCAGCTTGGGTTCCACCAGGGTCTGCAGCGTAAAACGGGTCATGCCGCATTCGGTACAGGCGCCTTTCAGCTTCACTATCACCGTGTTACCGGAAATGTCCACCAGTTCCAGGTCGCCGCCGTGTTTTTTTAGCTCCGGCCTGATTACTTCCTCGATCGTCTGCTCCACCAGCTTCATCTTCTGGAGATTGGTCAGACCGGCCGGCCTGTTATTTCCCGAGGGAGCCGGACTTTCCGCGACAGCCGTTTCTTTCTCGCCATCGGCCCGCACCTGCTCCCGGGTCACGCCCCTGATTTCGGCCAGGAGTTTCTCGATCTCCGGCACACATCCGCCGCAGCCGCCGCCGGCCTTGGTATAGTTCGTAACCTGCTCCACGGTTTTGAGGTCGTTGTGACTGATCGCCTCGCGAATCTTGACCTCGGTAACGCCGAAACAGACACAGACCACCCGGCCCTCGAGGGTCTTGGTCCCGGTGGTGCCGTTGCGGTAATTGTCAATCGCGGCCTCCAGCGCCTCACGGCCCATCACCGAGCAGTGCATTTTCTGCTCCGGCAGTCCGCCCAGGAAATCGACAATGTCCTGGTTGGTCAGTTTTTCGGCCTCTTCCAGCGTCTTGCCGATAATCATCTCGGTAAGCGCGCTGCTGGTGGCGATTGCGCTGCCACAGCCGAAAGTCTGGAACTTGACGTCCGCGATTCGGCCCTGCTTGTCCAGCTTGAACATGAGCCGAAGCGCATCTCCGCAGGCCATCGAGCCCACTTCACCCACACCGTCAGGATCACTGATGTAACCGACGTTTTTGGGGTTGCGGAAATGATCCATCACTTTGTCAGTATAGTCCCACATGTAACCGCCCTTCAGTTTTTAAGATGCCGCCATGCGGCACGGCCGGCACCCGTTGTCGGCAATGAATGCAGTTTGATTCGGATTATCAGATATAAATGTAATAGTTCTGTCCGGTTTTGAAAAGTATCCGTTAAAGATGCCGACAAAAAAACCGGATACAGCCACTTCCCTCTCGGCTGAATCCGGCATGCTGAATCATGGATAAAGATAGTTGCGGATTAGTTCCTGCGCTGTTTTCTCAGTTCCTGGATCTCTATCTTCAGCAGGTCCAGGATGCCTTTCAGTTTGGACTCGTGCTGCTTTTCCTGTTCGGCCAGCCACTCGAACATCGAGCGGGCGAACTCGCGCTGGGCGACCTTGGCCGTGGAAAGATATAATTCGCCGGCGTCGTGCTCCTTGGGCAGCATACTTATCACCACTTCCATCACCTTCTCCAGGTCCTTGATTTTCTCTTCGGGAGTGGCGGTGTCTTCCTCGTCGATGTGATCCATGCCGATATCCGGCATCACTTTCCCCTTGGCCTCGTCGAGCTCCTGCTTGAGCAGTTCGAGCGTGCAGCGGAGCTTGGTCTCGTGCTGTTCCTCCTGGTTGGCCAGCATCTCGAACAATATCCGGGCCATATCAGCCTTCGACTCCTGCGCCGCCTTGCGGAACACATCCCGCGCCTGGCGCTCCTTGGGGATACAGCGGATAACCACTTCGATCATTTTGTCCAGCTGCTTGATCTTGGATTTTTCCATCAGCCAAACCCCCTCAGGATGGAAATGTAATTTTGCCGCCATAGAAACCGAGCGCCATCACCGTGGGAGCCATCGCCAGCACGGTAACAGTATAAACCCAGAACCACAATTCCCCGTCTGCGCCCATGAAGAAGCAGTGGACCACCAGGGCCACGATAAATTCAACCACCAGCAGAATCGACAGATAAGTCTTCATCCGGTAAATATGGGTCCAGATCCCGCTGTAATTGTAGTACCAACTCAGCACGCCGGTAGAGATCGCCACTGGAGTGCTGAGTACGGCGATCAGCATGTTGTAGTGGGCGGCCTTTTCCAGCGTCGGCTCATCGATAAACAACCCGAGAAAAGCCAGCAGCGCCGCGGCGATGCACAAAGCGATCGGGAAATGGACCGCGATCGGATGCGGATGCCCGGTGAGGATCAGTTCCACCCATCCCGGGGAAGTCTTGATCGCACTCTCCCCGCCCAGACTCTCCTTTTCCTCCACCAGTTCGGCAAGCGCCTGGAACCGCTCCATAACCTCGGGACCGTGCGGGGCGGCCGCCATCGCCCGGGTAAGATCGTGGCCCGCGTGGTGGGTCTTCACATGGGTCCCGTTACGCCACAGCTTGCTGTCGGTGACGTCGTAGACCTTGCCCTCGTAAGCGATGTACGATTTTTGTTCATCCTTGCCATCGTACTCGTGGAGTTCTTCCTTGGTCATATCACTCATCAAGCTCTCCGTGTTGAGACCATTTCAAAATGGCCTGCCCCT
This sequence comes from Candidatus Glassbacteria bacterium, assembly GCA_019456185.1. Lineage (NCBI taxonomy): Bacteria > Candidatus Glassiibacteriota > Candidatus Glassiibacteriota bacterium. The sequence goes on from VRUH01000013.1 coordinate 95,483, forward strand.
CGATCAGCACCATGCCGCCTGCCGGCCCCGCCGGCTTTGAGAATGTTTTCACCAACTTATGCGTTCGCGAGAAGTTTGTCAATCCGTTTGCCTGGCAATCAGCGCGCAATCGCGGGGGGCACGGTTTTGCGCCCTGCTTGCGAGGAATGCGTCAATCTCTACATGTGTTAACCGCTACGGAGCGCGAGATGTTGCATGGAGTACGACGCAAGGTGAGGATATTAAAGAAATTTCTGGCACTGCGTGCCACCGGAATTTCTAACTGCAAAAAGCAAAAGCGGCAACCCCGGAGCAAGCTCCGAGGAATTCTTTTCGATTAAATATATTGTTCTGTCAAGCATCAACCGTAACGGTGGAGATTCATCAAATTACCGTGATTTTTTCTGAATATTGCGTTTGCGAACAGGCGGGTCCGCTCAGTGGCCGGTAACGATTTGGTAGGACAGGCGAAGGCCATCCAGGGTGAGATTCGGATCGACAGTATCGAACTCTCTGCTGAACTTGGCGAGCATGGTCACGAATCCTCCGGTGGCGATCACGCGACAGGGTTTCCCCCACTCGGCCTTAAGCCGCTCCACCAGTCCATCGATCTGGCAGATTGCGCCGTAGAAGATTCCGGACTGCATCATCGAGATCGTATCGCGGCCGATCACTTTCGGCGGGGCCTCGATTTTAACCCTGCTGAGCATCGAGGCCCTTGAAATCAGCGATTCGGCGCTGGTGCTGATCCCGGGTGAGATCACGCCCCCGTGGTAGGTGCCGTCGGCTGAAATCAGATCGAAAGTCGTGGCGGTGCCCATATCGACCACGATGCAGTCGGTCGCATAGCGCTCGCGGACCGCCACCGCGTTGGCTATCCGGTCGGCTCCGATAGAACTGGCCGGGGCATCTACATCGTAGACTATCCCCAGTTCCGTATCACCGCTGATCAAGACAGGTTCCACCTCAAAATACCGTCTGCCAAGCTTTTCGAACACGTAAGTCAGGGTCGGAACCACCGATCCGATTACCACCCCGTCGACCTTGCTGTCCGCACCGGCCCGCTGGAGGATAGAGAGCACCAGGTGGCCGTAATCGTCCACCGTGCGCTCCGGGTTGCTGTCGATCCGCCAGCGGCCGGCCAGCTCCAGACCGTCGTAAAGCCCCATCACGATATGCGTATTACCGATATCGAAAGCCAGAATCATCCGGGGAAACCCCCTTTATTGCTTGGTTGTGCCTTCAGTATTGTACAAGATGGCCGCTGGTAACAGTCCGCAACCTGCTTTCGCCGCGTCCTTCCACCAGCAGTCCGCCGTTTTCATCGATTCCGCGCGCCGTACCGGACACGCTGGATCCGTCCTCAGCCTGCACCGTCACCTCGCGGCCTTTCAGGAAATCACGAACCTGGACACGGGGCAGGAACGATGCGAACCCGTCGGCCATGAACTGGAAGTATCCCTCTTCCAGCCGCTCCAGAATAGCCGCCAGCAGGCCCGTACGGTTGATCTTCGTTCCGCCTGCCGCCTGCATCAGGGAGATGGAACCGGCAGCCAGCGGCTCGGGGAACCCGGCGATATTTACATTCAGGCCGAAGCCGAGCACGAGGTGGCGCAGTTTCTCCCCCTGCCAGTCGGCCTCGCAGAGCACACCACCCAGTTTCCGGCCGTCGAGAAACAGGTCGTTGGGCCACTTGATCGATGGTTTCAAGCCCGTGTGCTGCTCGATTCCCAGACAGATACTCAGTACGGCCAGCATCCCCAGGCTGCCCACCTGACGGGGTTTCAGGCCCGGACGAAGCACCAGGCTGGCCCAGATTCCACCTCCGCACGGCGAATACCATCCGCTGCCGCGCCGTCCCCTGCC
>VRUH01000014.1:0-918 GCA_019456185.1 Candidatus Glassbacteria bacterium
CCGGTGAAGCCTGACCGGCCAGCGGATCGGCGAGCATGAATTTCTTGCGGTGCACCCCGCTGGATTTGCGCCGGCGGTGACGGTATCCCACCCAGGCTGCCGCCGTAACCAGCAGGCAGGTGTAGTTGAGGATCATGAACCAGCTCTGGCCCCAGCTGAACCCGTCGTAAGTGTAGTCGCTCAAGGGGAACAGAAACGGCGTGGGGAAAAAAGCCTTGGAGTGGGTCGGGATATCGCAGATGATATGCAGCGGCCAGGCCAGAAACGGGACCGCCACGCCGCGGGCGGTGAACCGGAGCACCAGCCAGACCGCGCCGATAACGATCAGGCTGTGGCTGCAATTGTATGCTGTATGGAGCCAGTCCGGCAGGGTGTGGACCGACGGTCTGCCGGGAGCGAACGTTCCGCTTACGATCCGGATCGCCATCAGCGCGCCGAACGAACTGAGGTCCGGAGCGATCCCGAACAGGAACGCCAGCCCGAACCGCTTTTTCCAGCCGGCGGCCAGCCCTCCCCATAACCCGTGCGCGAGTGTATCCATGCCATTTTTCCGTGATCGAATCAGCTATTATCTATGATTTCGGCCCCACCACCGCCATGTAGATCACCGGTTCCTCGGCAGAGTCCACTTCCAGCAGCTCCGCCGCCTCGTCATCGAAATACGCCCCCACCGGACAGGCTCCCAGTCCCAGCGCCTCGGCCGCCAGCAGCAGGTTCTGGCACAGGTGTCCGCAGTCGAGGTAGAAATAGCGCCAGGCGCGCTGACGGTATTTCCAGCTTCCGCGACGGGCCACCGCGGTCCAGATGAACACCACCGAGCTTTCGCAGAGCACCGACTGGTTCAATCCGACCCCCATGATCCTGTCGCGCTGGTCGCCGGCACTCAGCAGCTTGAGCCCGTGGGCCGGGATGTCGTAG
>VRUH01000014.1:928-39719 GCA_019456185.1 Candidatus Glassbacteria bacterium
GATTGCATACCAGGTAGGTCTCGACCGGGTACAACGCACCCGCGCTGGGAGCCGCGCGGAAGAAAAAGTTCCGGGTGTGGGTGGTGATTCCCTGGCAGGCCCACAGCAGCTGGCTGAGCTGCTTGAGGCCTATCTCCTTTTCCTCGAAATCCCGGTAGCTCCTGCGCCGGACGATTACGTTCCACAGTTTTTCCCCGCCTTTGGTTGCGGGTTCCGGCAGCTCGATCCCTTCTGCGTCCGGATAGCTTTTGAACTGGCCGACCTGGTCCTCCCAGCGCGGAGACCACTCCTTGAGCGTCTCGCGGAAATACCTGGTCAACTCCTGGAATTCCCCGCCGATATCAAGTTCCGCGGCATTCTCCGCACTCATCGCATCCTCCACTCTTATTTCCCTGCAACAGCGGCGTTCAGCTCGCCGGGGACTCGATACCCAGGCCGAACACCCTGTTTGGATTATCGAACAGCATCCGGCGAGCGATTTCCAGCGCCGTGGGAATGTCGTAGTCCCCGCGCACCACCTTGCGCGCCAGAGTCCTCGCGATATTGTCCCGCGCGATTTCGAGGTGGCCGTGGATACTCTCGACCAGTTTCAGGTCGCCGCCGAAACCGAGGATCTTGTTCGACGGCACATAGTCCAGCCACTCGTCCAGCATCTGCACCGTGGTCGCCGGGCTGATGATGTGCATCCAGCACAGGTCCAGGTAGATGTTGGGGAAGTTCCTGCCCAGCACGCCCCATTCCCTGCCCCAGGGGAATCCGCCGTGGAACAGCACGAATTTCACCCGGTGGTATTCGCTCACCAGGTCGACCAGGTGCGAGGGCCGGCTGTCGGATATTCTGTTGGTGTAACCAGCCTGCAGCCCCGTGTGGATCTGGTAGACCAGATCGTGCTCCTCGGCGAAACGCACCGATTCGTGGACCAGGAAATTCTGCAGTGCGGCCAGCTCATCGTAGCTGCGGTGATGGGGCGCGATCCAGCTATCGGCGTGGCGGGCGAACTTATCGGCGAACAGCAGGTTGAACGCCCGGTCGGCCTCGGCCAGGGTTGTGCGCTCGAACGCGATCGAGCGGTTGTAAGCCAGGTTGTTCTTGAGCGCAACTACCCGGGGCTGCTCCTCAATCAGCCGCTCCAGATAGCTCCACATCGCATCGCGCATCTGCGCCGCAGAATGGATCGACCGTCCGCTGCGGCGCTCCAGGTCCTCCAGCTCGGCCCGGCTGTCGCAGAGGACGAAATACTTGGCGTGGCGCAGGCTCCGGAAGAACAGCGGCGAGTAGTCCTCATCGCTGTCCACGTCCAGCACGACGGCGTGGATATTATACTTGTCGCGGAACCAGTGCTCGTAGCTGCCCTCGGTTATCCCATCCCGCAGACGGGAGGCGAGCTGCCCGTAAGTCTCCCCGTTCAGCTGCTCGATCCCGAACACTCCGCGCAGCGTCCGCTCGATACTGCGGCCATAGCCGGTTGTGCGGGTATATGGCCAGTATTTGAGGATCACCTCGCGGGCGGCATCCTGGTTGTCGGGAGCGTTTTCCACAGCCTCGCTCTCCTTCCACTGCGCCCCCGCTCCGCACAGATCGCAGCCGACATAGCCGAGCTGCTCGGGTCCCGGCGGGAACTCGATCCGCTCACGCTCGCTGCGGGTGTGCTCGTGGCTGTCGATCACCGGCATCTGGCCGATCTCCGGCCTCAACCGTTCGAATACCGTCTCGGCACTGGGCATCCTGACAATCTCCATAAAGTCGCTGGTCGAATCCAAGCCGGCGCTCAAAGTGTCATCAGCCGCCGGACCGCATTAGTATAGGGCTTTCGCTCGCGCCGAGTCAATGTCAAAGAATGATTTTCAAGCGTTGTTGATTAGAAGTTGTTTTATAACTGGAGTTTTATTTCAAATTTTCGCCCATTGGCAGGTAATCCCAAAAACACAACCCCCTGTTTCCCCCTTTTCTAAGGGGGACTAAAACCGGATAACCCCAGCCACCGTACGAAAAAGCCTGAGGCCGGACAGGATTCCCCTCTTGAGAGGGGTGCCTGCGAAGCAGGCGGGGTGTGTATTCCCCTTACAAAGGGAGTGCCTGCGAAGCAGGCGGGGGTTGTCCCGTTTTAAGGTTATGAAATAGCTTCTATTAAAATTATTGGCCTCGCTGTTGATAATCATTTCCGAACGCATTATTTTTGGCAGAGGCAATGTGACGAGGCGGGGATGTGCGACCCAGCCGCCTTGGCAGTTTCCCTCTTTTTTAAAACCGCATCTAAACCGGATCAGAGAGCTATCGTGAACGGCAGAGAACGGGTACTGACAGCGGTCGACCACAGGGAACCCGACAGGGTGCCGATCACTTTCGACGCCCAGCCCGAGGTGTTCGAGCTGCTCTACGGGCATTTCGGGATCTCGACCAGAGAGGAGCTCTGGGATGCGCTGAATGTCGACACCTGGCTTGAAGGCCCGGTTGTCAAGGATCCGCGCGAGAAACAACTGGCCAACGGACTGTTCCAGAACCGCTGGGGCTACCATCAGAAGAAACAACCATACAACGCCAACGGCAAGACCGGCTACTACGATGAAATCGTCTATTACCCCCTGTCGGATATCGAAAGCGCCTGCGATCTGGACCACTACGACTGGCCCGACCCCAACCTGCTGGAATTCGGCCATTTAAACGAGTTGCGCAAGTCCCAGCCACACCGGGCGATAATCGCCCATATCACCCACGGCGGTTATTTCAACGCCACGTTCCTGCGCGGGATGGAGCAGTTCCTGGTCGACCTGGCGATGGACCCCGTGCTGACCCAGGCCCTGGTCGAGCGCACCAGCACTTACCTGATCGAGGCGCTGGACAGGCTGCTGGAGCAGGCCCCCGACGGGTTCGACATCTTCTACGTTGCCGACGATTACTGCATGTCCAGCGGGCCGCTGTTCAGCCCCGACGTGTTCAAAAGGCTGATCAAACCGTACCTGCGGGCTATCGCCGACAGGGTCCACGCCCACGGCAAGAAGTTTCTGCTCCACGTCTGCGGCTCGGTGCGCCTGCTCCTGCCGGAGATTATCGACTCCGGGGTGGATATTCTGGAGCCTATCCAGCGCCGCAGCACCGGGATGAATCTCAGGGAGCTTAAGAAGGAGTTCGGCCGGGACCTTACGTTCTACGGCTCGGTTGACCTGCTCCAGACCCTGAACAAAGGCAGCGTCAAGGACGTGCAGAACGAAGTGCGGCGCAATATCGAGATCCTGGGGCCCGGCGGCGGTTTTATCCTGGGGCCGGGTCACACCTATATCCAGATCGATGCCCCGCTGGAGAATATTCTGGCCATGTACGAAACCGCCTGCGAGCAGAGCATTCCTGTCTACGGTTGAATCCGCCGGGAACGGGTGGTAAATTACTCTCGTGTCAGCCTGCTTATAATTTCTTAACTCGTCTCCCGAGGTCGATAATGGCAAGGAAAAGCACCGGCTCTTTCAGGTTTCTGGTTCTGATCGCCGCGTTCTGCGGATTCTCGCTCCTGCTCGCGCAATCCGCCGGCAAGGACAAATCCTCACTGCCCGCCTCCGACCTCCCGTTCTCCCAGACAGTTTCTGTCGGCGAGCTGGTTTTTGTCTCCGGCCAGATAGGTATCGATCCGGCCACGGGCAAGATGGCCGGTGAGGATATCGCCAGCCAGACCCGCCAGGCGCTGGCGAATATCGAGCGGCATCTCAACGCCGCCGGCAGCAATATGTCGCGGGTGGTCAAAACCACGGTGTTCCTCAAGAATATCACGGATTATGCGGATATGAACGCCGCCTACAAAAAAGTATTCACTTCAGCACGGCCGGCCCGCGCAACAGTCGAGGTCTCCGGCCTGGTTGGCGGCGCGCTGATCGAGATCGACGCGATCGCGGTCAAGAATTCCCACGACGGCAAGCTGGAGCACAGGTAGCCATTCCTGCCCCAAACAGATACCGTTAAACACGGAGCATTTGATGAACCAGATCAGCGACAGAAAAGTCCTGTTCGACATCGTGTTCGATTCTGTCGAGCAGACTCCGGTGCTGGACATGCACACCCATCTCTATCCTCCGGCGTTCGGGGAACTGCTGTTGTGGGGAATCGATGAGCTGCTGACTTACCATTACCTGGTGGCGGAGTATTTCCGCTACAGCGACATGAGTCCCAAGGACTTTTTCAAGCTCGATAAAACCATGCAGGCGGATTTGATCTGGCAGGAGCTGTTTATCGACCACAGTCCCATATCGGAGTCCAACCGAGGGGTGCTGACCGTGCTCGACCGCCTGGAGCTTGAACCCGGCACGCGCGATCTGATCGCCTTCAGGGAGTATTTCGCCTCGCAGAAAGCGGAAGACTACGTGGACCGGGTATTCGAGGAGGCCAATGTCGAGGCGGTGGTGATGACCAACGACCCGTTTGATGACACTGAGCGGGGGGTGTGGGAATGGACCGAGGGCAACACCGACCCGCGCTTCAGGACCGCGCTGCGGATCGATCCGATCCTGATGGACTGGGATAACACTGCCGGCAGAGTCGAGGAGTGGGGTTATAAGACCTCCAAGGACCTGAACGAGCAGACGCTGAGCCAGATCCGCCTGTTCCTGGAGGACTGGATCGACAAGATGAGCCCGCTCTACCTGGCGGCTTCCCTGCCGCCGTCGTTCCGCTACCCCGAGGACAGCAAGCGGGCGACCATAATCGAGCACTGTATCCTGCCTGTCTGCCGGGCCACCAGACTGCCGTTTGCGATGATGATCGGGGTGAACAAGCTGGTGAACCCCAGCCTGGGCCTGGCCGGCGATTGCGTGGGTAAGGCCGATATGGGCACGATGGAGTATCTGGCCGCCAATTTTCCGCACAACAAGTTCCTGGTAACTTTCCTCAGCCGCGAAAACCAGCACGAAGCCTGCATCATGGCCCGCAAGTTCGCCAACGTGATGCTCTTCGGCTGCTGGTGGTTCATGAACAACCCGAGTATCATCCTCGAGATAACCTCCGAGCGAATGGAACTGCTGGGCACGAGTTTTGTCCCGCAGCACTCCGACGCCCGGGTGCTGGACCAGCTGATTTACAAGTGGGCCCACTCGCGCGAGTTGATCGCCGGGGTGCTGGCCGACAAGTACGATGACCTCCTGCGCGCCGGCTGGTCTCCCACCGAGGAGGAAATCCGGCGCGATGTAGCCAACTTGTTCGGCGGCAATTTCAAGCGGTTTGTCGGCTGGAAATGAGCGGACCGGCGGAAGGTGAAAAAAATCACCGAAGACAGTAAATTCATTACAACAATAATTTTTATTGCCAGATAGCTTTTTTTTTGTTATATTGTTACTGTAGCAGGGAGACTTGCTTTCCCTGCTTTTTTTTGGCTGTTGGTAAGCATCGCGTGCTTCACAGCCAGTTACATTAATTTTTGCTGTAGGAGTGTTTCAAGATGGCGACCGGAAAAGTGAAATGGTTCAATGAGTCCAAGGGCTTCGGATTTATTGAGCAGGAGAATGGACCCGATGTCTTCGTCCATTATTCCGCCATCCAGTCTGATGGTTTCAAGACTCTTTACGAAAATCAGGAAGTTGAATTTGATATCGTAGAAGGGCCGAAGGGACTGCAGTCTGAAAACGTGGTCCCGCTCAACAAGGGCTGATCTCGGCCTGACTGACATCAAAAAGCCGGAGCTTTGAAAAGTTCCGGCTTTTTTTATTTCCGTACCCGGTTTTCCACATGCATGGCCTTGTTCTCATAGAGCAGCACCCTGGGGTGGCTCCAGCCGATCGAGATAATATCCAGGTCCCCGTCGTTGTCGATATCCACTGTCACCGCCCCGTCGTGGTGCTCGTCGCCCGTGTGGACCACCGATTGCCGCCATGCTCCACCACGCCCGTCCTGATTGGAGAACACCAGCAGGCGCGCTGTCGCCGGTTTTTCGTAGTTATGCTCGCCCACCACGATATCCTGGTCGCCGTCCAGGTCGAGGTCCGCCACGTCCAGGCTCATCGGCCCGACAACCTCGGCCACCACGTGTTCGATCCAGAGGCCGCGTGGTTCGGCCGGGTTCTCGTACCAGGCAAGCTTACCGGGAACGTTGATCGCCTCGTAGCCGACAACCGCATCCAGCCGGCCGTCGCCGTTGATATCGGCCAGACGGTTCCTGTCCGGCGACTCATCGGTTTCGAACAGGGTATGAGTGTCAATTGAGCCATCCCCGGAATTTTCCAGCCAGATCGTACCCAGCAGCAGGTCCAGGTCCCCGTCCCCGTCGATATCACCGGCCGACACCTGTTCGTCCTGGGAGACCGGCGTCACCTTCATCCACTCCCAGTCCGAGCGCACCGGGTCATCCGGGATGATATACGCCTGGATCCCCTGGCCGGCCATATGCCAGGACATTACCGCCACCAGCGCCGTGGGACCCGCATTCAGCACTTCGATTCCCTGCAGGAAATCACCCTGGGCCCGGGGGATGTTATCTTTTATCTCGAACCCGTTTCCCTGCTTGTTCACCGCCCAGACGAACTGCGAACTGGCGTCCGAGCCCTTGCCCGCGGTACCCAGGATGTCGGGATAGCCATCCGCGTTGAAATCGCCAACCGCGGCCATGTTGCGCAGCGGCTCGCCGATTGTTTCCCGCCGCCAGTTTCCGCCCGGCTCTCCGGGATTGCGATACCACCAGCCGCCGGTGACAATGTCCCGGTCCCCGTCACCGTCCAGGTCCGCCGCATCGATAAACACCGCGCGCCAGGGCTTGCCAGGGTCGATTACGTGACGCTCCCAGCGGTCCGTGGCAAGCCGGGCCGTGGTAACCAGGTTGTTGCGCCAGAGTTCCACGTAGGCCAGGCTGTCCCGGGCCACCGATTTCCAGTTGGCCCCGAAAATATCCGTGTCCCCGTCTCCATCGAAATCACCCAGCCTGATCCCGTGAGACCCGGTTTCCGAGAGCACCTGCCGCCGCCAGTTCAGCCCATCGCCCCGATTGATAAAAACCAGCACCGGGTCGGGGTCCTCGGACTGGTGCATCTCGGCGGTGGCCACGTCGAGATCGCCATCGTTGTCCAGGTCCGCCGCTCCCAGGCTGTGTCCTTTTTCGAGGCTGGGTGAGATTACGTGTTTGGCCCAGCCGGAGTGGGCCGGGTCCGGCGGTGCCTCGAACCAGGCTAGCTCGCCGGTGCTTTCCGCCTCGGTCATCAGCGCGTCCAGCCGGCCGTCGGCGTTGACATCGGCCACCTTGACCACCGCATCCATGTGCCAGTCGGCAAAGGTGTGCTCAGCCCACGGATCGCCTTCGTTACCCGGGTTGGAGAACCACTTCCCGCCGATAACAACGTCAGGGAAGCCGTCGCGGTCCATATCCCCCAGGGCCAGGCCCTCGCCGTGCGGACAGTCGAGAACCTGCTGAGTCCAGTTGTCCCCGGTGCCGTGATACCAGAGGATCAGACGGTTACCCTCCGCGGTGCCGAACCCGCTCTGGCTGCGCGAGACAATATCCAGGTCGCCGTCGCCGTCCAGGTCCGCCAGTTCCAGATCGTGGGCGCGCGGCGGGCCGATAGCGTGGAGTTTCCACCGCCAGGTCGATGGATCGGCTCCGGGGCCGGGGTTCTCATACCATTCCATCCGCTTTTTATCGTAGTACTCGGAGATCACCAGGTCATTGTCCCCGTCGCCGTCCATGTCACCCACCTCGGCGTCGCAGCTCCAGCGTCCCGCCGGGGCAATCATGAACTTTTCCCGGTCCGGCGAGCGGTACCATACTATCGGTCCGCCGGCGCTGGAGCTGATCACCAGGTCTTCGATCCCGTCGCCGTCAAGGTCGCCCGCCGACTTGGTGTGCGGGTCCGCCGGGCCGTCCTGGTCGATAATGATATGCTCCATCGGCAGTTCGTCCGGCTCGAACGCCGCACCGCCGTTGAGCCAGATATCCAGCCGCGGGGTGCGCCAGTTGTATGGTTTGCCCAGGATATCGATATCCCCGTCGCCATCGAGGTCCGCCGCCCGGCTCTCGTGGTTGCCGAAACGCTCGACCGCGATCCGGGTGCGGAAGCCTCCCCGCCCATCGCCGAGGAAAGCGTAGACCTTGGCGTCCGGGTTCTGCTCGTTCAGTCCCATCTCGGCCAGGAACACATCCAGATGACCGTCGCCGTTAAGATCGGTAATCTGCAGGCTGTGCCCATGCCAGACCTCATGGCCCAGCAGGTCGCGTCCGGCCCAGCGCGCGCCGGTCCACTGGTACATCCTGACCCTGCCTACCCCGTCGCCCACAACCAGCACCACCTCGGGACGGCCGCCTTCGACAAGCTGCCCGGCGGCCGAGCGGGTGAAATGCTGGGTGATGTCTATCGGGTGCATCTCGACACCGCCGCCGGTAAAGTTGAACCAGCGCCCGCCGCCGACCAGGTCGGTCACGCCGTCCCCGTCGATATCCGCCGCGGCCAGGCCCTCGTGTTCGTTGGGATCGGCCCAGCCCGGCAGCTCCGGTCCGCCCTCTGGATGGTCGTCGGGCGACCAGGAGTAGACTTCATCGAGTTCCCACGGCTCGACCGTGGGATCGTCGGGAATCGCCGCGCGGATCAGTTTGCACGCTCCCTGGTTCCAGAACACCAGCTCCAGCCGTCCGTCGCCGTCGAAATCGCCGAATATCTGGTCGTGATGCTTATTGCCCCCGCCTGACTTGATCAGCCTCCGGGTCCAGGGACGGGCTTGGTTGAAAGCGGGGTACGGATTTTCCCACCACCAGAGCTGATCGCTCGATGAGTCTCCGCCCATCACGATATCCGGATCCCCGTCGCCGTCGATATCGTGCGCCGCGCCCCCGGCTTCGACCGGCAGCGTGGTGGAATCGATAACAAAGCGGTCCCAGCTCTGGCCCGAACGCAAATAGAGCACCATCGAGGGGGGCGCCTGACGGCAGCCGATCACGAAGTCGTTAACTCCGTCCAGGTTGAGATCGGCCACCAGCGAGGCTGTCTGCTGGGTGGCCAAGCCGGGCGCGGGCAGATCGCCGGTAGTTGTGGAGAGGTGCGTCCAGCCCGGCTCCGGGGCTTGAGCCACCTGGTTATCCGCTGGGGAGGCACAGGCGACAAAAAAAGAGAAAGTCAGTGCGAGCAGCAGAGCGTACATCCGGGCCTCCCGAGTGCGGGAATTGATTGGTAGGCGGTATTCGGAACACATAAGAATCGGCAGGAATCAGCCCGATTGCAAGAATAAAAAAAGGGGGCAGCCAAAACAGCAACCGGCTGCCCCCGTTATCAGGCGGAATCGTGATGATGATCAGCGGGACGATCCCAGTTCGTTCAGCTTTTTCTGTAGGCTCGCGCGGAACGGCAGAGTGACAAAAACCGTGAGCATCAAAGCGTATAAAACTGTGAGAAAAGCAACTGCCAGATATGGTCCAGTATTTGACAGGTCAGGCACCGCAGTCAGGATAAAAATTAATGCCATCATGAATGTTACAATCGCCATATAAAAAGCGTATGCCTGAAACGTGCGAAAAAAATGTAGAGCGTTTTCCAGTTCGGAACTATCCTGTGCGCTTTCCTGAAAAGCAAGCTTGATATACTTCACAATTTCCGAGGGTCTGAATGTACAGAAAACCAGCAGGAGCACCAGGAGCATCACCAGCATAGCTGGGGGATCGGTGAAGTAATATGGCGGTACGGCGCCTAATAACCAAAATGCAGCAAACAAAAAGATAAAAGTGAAGGGCATTAGGATCAGGTATGACTTACGCATGATTTCCTCCCGGATTCAAAATTTGATGTACGGCCAGATTGTCTGGCCGGTTTCATAAGCTTTTTCGACAGCGTCCTGAAAAGCAGCGGAATTATTGATCCTTTCACCAAGTGGCGATGATCCGTGTCCGAAAGACAGCCCCAGTGCGATAATGACCAGGATCACGGCAACCGCGGCATGATCAGCCAACGCGCCCCACAGTGTGGCGGCCCAGCGGAATTCAATTTCCTCACCGATCAGCAACGGTGGCTCCGAGCGCTGGTATTGCTCGACTTCCCGGCTGAAAAAATCGTGAACCAGTTTATCCACCCGGTCAGTTGTCTTGTCAGGTTCGTATCGCATCGCGCTCTTTCATGGCCGATTTAAGGTTTTGCCTGATCACGTGTATCCGGTACTTGAGCGTACCGACCGGAATGTCCAGTACCCCGGCGATTGATTTGTAGCTCATACCCTCGTAAAACCTGAGAAAAGCCGCCTGCCTGTCCCGGTACTCGAGCGAGTTGATAAAGCCGCCGATAAACCTGGCCTGTTGATCATCAATCAGCAGTTGCTCGGGGTCCGGCATAGTCGATTCAACGGTGTCGAGGTCAACGTTATCCGCACGGTTGCGCGGGTTATTTCCGGCTGAAGTCTTACGCAGGTGGTCGATACAGTAATTTCTCGCCAGCGTATAGATCCAGCCGTTAAAAGAAAAGATCGGGTTGTAGCGGTGGAGGTTCCGGTAAACACGGATCATGATCTCCTGGGTAATATCTTCTACCTCTCCCGCCTCCGCGCGGGTTGCATAGCGCACGAACACCGCGATCCGCTGCTGATAGGATCGCCAGATTTCATCGAAAATACGTCCCCTGTTCTCTTTGTCTCCCGAGACGAGAAAGGAAATCCTGAACTGTCCGGCCAGACTGTTCATACTGTTTACTACGTAAAGTTTGCGGAATGGTTGGGATAGTGACGCAAAATATTTGAGCCGGGGAGCCTGGCCGGTATCTGCGGGGTGAGATTATTCTGCGGGTGCGGGTTCCGCCTGCTCCGGTTCGAGTTTAATTCCCCCGGAGTATCAATTATCGCTTTAGATTCTTATCTGCGCTCCCATTCGCCTCCCAGAAACTCGTGGGCGATCTGGACGAACATGCCGGACCACCTGCCGCCGAGGGGGCCATGCCCGCCGTTCGGGACGATCCAGAGATATGACTCGGGGATCGACCCGTAGATTTCCAGCGGGATATTCACCGGAAAAAAACGGTCCCTGTCGCCATGGACAATCAGCGTCCGGGCCTTGATCGTGGACAGGAAAGGCGGAGTGAAATTCATATCGTCGTAGCTGTCCTTGAACGCGCGGAACTGTTCAAGCAGCTCCCTGACCTGTCCGTCGCCGCGCTTATGCGTCCGCAGCAGGTTCTCGCGGCGTTCATCGGTGATACTGTCGGCGAACGTGCTGCGCATGATCTCCCTGGCCTGCTCGGGGAAATAGATCGTGGCTCCGATCAGAATCATCGCCTCCACCCGTTCCACCTGGCTGGTGGCCATGTGGACCAGCGTCATCCCGCCCGTACTCGAACCGATACCCTTGAATTTACCGATACCGAGGTGGTCCAGCAGCGCGTAAACATCCAGGGCCGACTGACGGTGGGTGAATTTGCCGGATGGGTTGGTGGAGCGGCCGTGGCCGCGAAGGTCGGGCAGGATCAAGCTATACTGGCCGGAAAAATCGTCGATAAGCCGCCGCCAGCCCCGGCTCGATCCGGTAAACCCGTGGAGCAGCACCAGCGGCTCGCCCTGGCCGTAGGTCTCGTAGTACATCTCCATCCCGTTGACCGACACCGTCTTGCCGGGGAGCGATTCCTGGGCCGGCAGCGGTTCCGCCGACAGAACCACGGCCAGGGCGAAGATAATGGCGAAAGCACATCTTTTCACAGGCATGGTCAATCCCCTTTCAGCGTATCAGCGCGGCGATGGACGGTATCAGCCGAACAGCTCGATCTGAAAACTCTCGGCGTAGAGGCATTCATCTTTCCACGGTTCCAGCACCCGGTTCTGCAGATCGGTCTGGATTTTTCTGTTGAGTTTCAGGATCCGCTCGTCCAGCCCGTAACCCCGTTGCTCGATATTGCGCTGCTGCTGGGAGTCGTGGCAGCGCAGGAGCGAGGCTTTCCAGCGCGCCGCCTCCCCATCGAACGGGACCACGAGCTGCTCGTTGATAGCGGTTGTTTTAGGATCATGGATATATAACGCCAGCAGGGGCCGGTTCCGGCCGGCGGCCAACTTCGATGCCAGAGCGCGGAACAGGTTATAGAGGGCCGCGTGGCCCACATTCGTGTCCTCGCCATGCGGCAGGGCGACTATGTCCGGGGCCTCGTTTTTCAACAGTTCGCCAAGCAGGGACGCATTGCCCGGTGTCTCTGTCAAATCGCCGAAATCATCCTCGGTTCCGCCTTCGAGGAACACGACTTCCCCGTCAACTATTCCGGATTTTTCCGCACTGGCCAGCTGTTCCGCGCGCCGCAGCTCTAGCTTGCAGGTTTCAAGGTCTTTCGAACTTTTCCCGGCCGCTTTCGCCCAGCCGCGGGCGTACTGGTCGGTCACTCCGCCGGTCGCCCCGCCGGTGACCGCGTAGCTTACCCGGCAGCCGGCACGGGCGAACACCCGCAGGGTGACAGCAACCGCATCGGGATCATCGGGGTGCGGCGCCAGGGCCAGCACCGTCCCGCCGACCGGCGGTTCGATCCAGCGACGGCCAGCGGCCTTTTCGCCGAGGAACAGAATCTCCCCGCGGCAGACCGCCTCCCAGAGGATTTCGATAAAAGTTTCCATTGCCATCATCGACAACTCACCTCTCCCGGATCGTTATTACCTGCTTGCACCCGGCTCGTATCTATCGATTTCATCAAGCATCGCCAGGTAGTTACGGGGCGGAGTTTCGGGCATCACCGCGTTCGAGGAGCCGGCCACATGGCCCAGACCGCCGGTTTCATCCAGAATTTCGCGCACCGTGCGGCGGACATCCTCCTCGCCGCCGAATATCAGCGCTCCCCCGCAGTCCAGATTACCGAACAGTGTCAGGTCGGGGTATTCGCGGCGGAGTTTCCCCAGCCGCATCCCTGCTCCGTAGTCGATTTCACCGTAGCCGTGCACGCCGCTGCGGCCGAAGAGCGATTCGGCCACCGGCCAGGTATCGCCATCGGTACGGAAGACGTAATACATCCCGTGCCGCTCGCAATGGCCGGTCAGTTTTCTTAACCTCGGCAGGAACATGCTGTCGAACACCGCCGGGCTGAACGCCGGGCCGTTCTTTGTGCAGAAATCGCCGCCGGCCAGGACGACATCCACATCCAGCGAGGAAGCCAGCTCGATATCCGCCAGTCCCTGCTCCAACTGGTGTTCCAGATCGGCCTCCACCAGCGCGGGAGCCAGCTCCAGGGCCATCAGCCAGGCCGCGTCCCACATCGGAATACCGAGATAAGCCACCGTGGCGCAGAGCGCGATATCATCCGGCAGCCCGGCCTTGAAGCGCCTGATATCGTCCAGGCGGCCGGGATCGGTATCCGGACCGCTCCAGGATTCCGCTTCCCGCTCCAGATGGGCCGTCAGCGCTTCCACATTACCGCCGGCCAGCCAGCTGTCGGCCTGGTGCCAGTTGGATGATGCGGGATCGTAGCGGTAAATCTCCCAGGGTCCTTGTTTGTCCGCATCGCCGAAGAGATAGGTGAATTCGTCGAGCCTGGCCGAGGCTTTCCGGCGGTCGCGCCAGGGCAGGCGGGCCATGTCGTAACCGAGCTTGAGATAAAATTCGGTCACGTCCCCGATCATTCTGTCCGCGAACTCCTCTGCCGAATCCGGTCCCCGGAAAGTGGCCTCCACCTCGCGGAAACGGAGTGTCCCGCCGCCCACCAGCGCCTCG
This sequence comes from Candidatus Glassbacteria bacterium, assembly GCA_019456185.1. Lineage (NCBI taxonomy): Bacteria > Candidatus Glassiibacteriota > Candidatus Glassiibacteriota bacterium. Next base: position 14,532 of record VRUH01000014.1, read on the forward strand.
CGGCCCATCACGGCCGAGGCCACTTCCATCGTCACTGTCTGGTCGAAACGGGGAACGCGGTCTGTCGGCTGATGATCGAACGCCGTCAGGATTCTTTTCCTTCCGGTCCAGCTTTCGGCCAGCGGTCGGTCAGCCATTATCCTCTCACTTTTTTACGAATTATTATCTCTGGAAATTCAGAGCGGGAAGTTTTAAAATATCCCGGTACGCATCCGGCCGGAATGATTGAGTTAACAATTAAATGAAAGTTGTCCGATTGTTTTTCGACAAGGACTACATCCGCCGCCGGCGACTGAGAGAAAAGCTGCCCGGCGCTTACCGTCGCTGGCCCCTGCTGGCCGGTGTGGCCGCCGGGCTGTGGGTCTGCGTGATCGCCTATCTTGGGCGGCTGGTGCTGAGCCTGATCCACGGCCACGGCGAAACCGCGCTGTTCAGCCTGCTGTGGAGCGCGCTCTGTTTTGTCCTCTGGGGCCTGCTGCACAACTGGGCCCGGAAGTACCAGGCCGGTTGATTTTGCAGCTTAGCCCCATCTTATCTTCAGTCCCCGATTTTAAGCCCGTAGCGCCCGACATCATCACGGTGGAACTGGAACGCCTGGTAGAGCAGCTGCTCGCCGAAACGGTAGTCGGGTTTCCAGAGATAGCTGTAGCTTTCGCTTTCCAGAAACAATTCGATTTCGCGCCCGCCGGGGCACCCGGGCGAAATCATGATCGCCGAAGTGTGGTCCTTGACGCTTGTCCACTCCAGGCCCTTCTGCTCGGCGATATCCTGAGTTACAGTCACGTACGGGTCGTAAGAGTAGACCTTGACCCGGTGCCAGGTTTTTTTGTCCAGCGGATCCAGTCCCTGGACAGTCCGCACCCAGAGTGTCACTTCCTCGCCCGGCTCGGCGACCCCGTTGCCGTTGCCGGTTCCCTCGGTCACAGTCCGCTGACGGACAAACCCGCCGCCCTGGTTGCCCGCCTGACGAAAGATATCCAGCGTGGCACTGCGGCCATCAAGCACCAGCACGGAATCGGGCGTTTCAAGAGGTGAGGGCAGCACCCGGACGTCGATCCGCTTGTCGGCTCCGTACCAGCCAGCGTAGCGGATATGCAAGTTCAGCCGGCAGTGCTGGAAAAAGCCGCTGGTGGAAACGAACCTCTGGCTGATCCTGCCGGTCAGGTCGACAACGCCGCCGGGGGAAATCGAGTCAATCGTGATTTCACCGCCGGTGATTTCGACAGTCGGATACCGGCTGCTCAGGCTGACTCCGATATCGCGCACGGTGATATCGCAGCTGTTGAGCAGTCTCAGGGGGACGTGCTGTTGAACATCCGCTTTCACAATCGGGCTGCCGCTGCGGTAAACAGGCAGCAGGACCGGAGCGCGGCCCTCGCTGCCGTCCAGCACGGCGATATCGTGTCCGTTACCGTCGAGCTTAAAAGTCAGCCGGCCTTTCCCGGTGCTGGTCAACGTGTAATAGCTTACCTGTCCGGTTGCGTGGTTGTAGTCCATGATCCTGTATTGCCGGGCATTACCGTAGAGCATCGGCGTGGTTACCGTGATTGTCTGACCTTCCACCGCCGGGCCATCGGGCTGCCAGGCACGGGTAAAAACGCGGAAGTAATTGCGGGTCACGCCGCGAAGGCAGGTGTAGCCGGCTTTCTTATTCGCAACCTGCAGGTGATATCCCCACACGGTAAAATCAGCGAACGCGTTGTCGTGGTCGAACGAGCGCGGTGTGTCGTTGAGCGATTTGCTCCCGAAGGCGCGCAGATGGAAATCCAGTGTCTCCGCAAGCCCCTTTACCCAGTGACGGTGGTACTCCTCGCGGCGGAACTCATAATCGACATCGGGGTTACGGGAATAGCGCTCGTGGAGTTCATCGTGGTACTGGCTGATATAATCCCCGGAGGTGCGGATCAGCCGGACCATGGTTGCGCCGTGGTTGGCGGTGAAATCCCTGAGCATGTAGTGGCTTTTGGCCCCGGCGGGACCTACCCAGAATTCGTGGCCGGGATTGTAGCTCGAGGCGCTGCCGACCAGTTGCGGATAGCGTCCGCTGAGGTAAAGCGACATGAATCCGCCCATCGACAGCCCGCAGGTGGCGCGGTGCTGACGGTCGGCGATCGTGCGGTAGTTGCTGTCGATATGGGCCACGAGGTCAAGGAAATAAGCTCCGAAATCGCGCTGGCCCTCCGGCGGGTCGTTATCGGACTGGATATCGTAGGGGCTGCCGCTGTAGAAATTGGAGTAATTGTCCTCCACCCAGCCGTCCCAGCGCACGCAGATCACGTCGTGGGTTTTCAGATAGTCGATCATCTCCGGCAGGCTCACCTGGAGCCCGTCTCCATAAGGCTCGCCCATGTAGCGCGAACTGTGGCCGTGGAAATAATAGACCACCGGGTAATGTTTGCCGCTGGTTTCGTAATCCGGCGGCAGCAGGATGCGGTAGTGGCGCCACTGGCCGAACGCCTGGCTGTAGTGGGTGCGGTCGTGGAAATCCTGGTAGGCCCCGGCCGGTGCGACAGACAGTTGCAGCGCGGCCACCAGGGCCGGCAAAAGTCTGATAATCAAACGAGTCATGGCTTCGGTCCTGTTCGGTGAGTGATACACGACGATTGATAAGGGACGTTTAATCCGGTTACAGATGACGAGAAGAGATGACCCGACACCGGTAAGAATGCGCTGGTAATTCCAACCATTATGTAATCAGCCTTCCGTGATAAGCTGGAAATACTTCTGTTCTATCCGGTCCAGCTCCCTAGTCTGTTCCTCGCTCAACGATGGCGGCCGGGCGGACTCGATCAGCTCCTCCGCCCTCTTCTCGACTACCTCCTGCAGCGGAAAAGCTCCGTCGGCTTCCCAGTTCTCCCGCTGCTTGCGGCAGAACAGAGGGCTTTCATGGATCTCGCGTTGGAAATTGAGCATCGTGTGCTCCCGGTCGAGAAACGTGCCGCAGTGCCCGACATCCTCGATAAGTTCAGCAGCGATTGTCTCCTCGCTGACCTCGATTCCGCGCAGCAGCCGGCGCACATAACCGATAATATCGTCGTCGAGAACAACCTGGCCCAACCCGATACAGAGTTCGCTTTCCAGGGTGCCCACACCCCAGATCAGGTCCACACCGGCGGAAGCGTGGGCGATAGCGGCCATGGTTTTCTCGGCCGCGCTCTGGGCGTCGGTGAGCATCGAGTCGCTGCTGATCCAGGAGGACGACGGCAGGTTGTAGCTGCGGGCCAGTTCGGCCCCGGCCGCGGCCAGCAGGCAGTTTTCCGGCGCGCCGGTCACCGCCACCCCGGTACGCATGTCCATCACGTGGGCGAAGCCCAGGTTGTGAATGCAGGGCCGTCCCGGCTCGATCACCTGGTTGAGCACGATCCCGCCAATTATCTCCGCATTGCCCACAGTCGCCGCTCCGGCCAGGGTTACCGGACCGGTCCCGCCGGCCATCGGCTCCCCGTTGACCATCACCGGGATCCCGTGGCCCGCGCTGGTAGAGTAAATCTCCAGCGCCAGGTTGGTCCAGCGCAGGGGGCCGTGGGCGGTGAACCCCATGCTGAATATAGGCTTGTCCGCAATCGATTCGCCGTCCAGCACAACCGCGCTCATCTCCAGAATCGCTTCGACGCCTCTTGGTGTGAACGAGAGGATCCGCACGTGTTTGCCCGTATTGGCGATCATCTCGCGGAAACCCGCCACGTCGCGGAACTTCGGCGGCACATCGCGCAGGCTCACCCCCACCACCCCGTCGATATTGGGCAGGGAGTCCACCAGACGGGCAAGCCGGGCCAGGTCGGCCCGCTCGAACTCCCGGCGGCCCTCGGCGGTGGCCAGGTTCATCGCCGCGGCGGTCCAGAACACCGGGTTCCTGCCGCCGCCCAGCACGCCGCAGTCGGCGGTCCGGCCGGGAAGGCGGACCTCGGCGGGCGCCAGCGCCAGGTATTCGCTGACCATCTCCGCGGGAAAACGGATAATTTCGCTGTCCGCACCGGGTTTGGCCCCGGCTTCGAGCAAAAGCTCACGGACAGCCTCGTGCTCGATCTTGAGACCGGTGTTTTCCAGGATTCGCCCGGTGGCGGCCCTGATCCGCTCGACTCCCTGCTCATTCAGCGCCCTTGCTAATTTCATACCTGCTCCTCAATTACCCGGAAGTTCTTTTGGTCACCCCATCATCATATCGCAAACCGGCGGAAAAGACCGGTTGACCTGAATAAGTTTGTGCTAGTGGAATTTTATTGGAACCCGTTTCATAACTGCTGAATTACATGGAAGACAGGTAGGGGCGGGTTTGAAACCCGCCCCTACGACGGCCGAATTTTAAAAAAGACCGGTTCTCTCGTTTTTTTATTTTTCCACTCATATTATTTCCATTGGGGGTTATGAAACAACCTCTCAGGTAAAAACTCAAAAATGGGGCCACGCTGTACGCATACCCCATGTTCTGAATTACCAGACAGGTTGGATAAAACGGGTTATCAGCCGCGGGGGACGGTCGCACTCAGGCCGGGTACTTGTCGCCCAGATAGTCGCGCAGGTAGTGGTTCTCGGTCTGGACCGCATCGAGCCGCGCCTTGACCACGTCGCCGATCGAGAGCATCCCCAGCAGCCGCTCCTTGTCGATAATCGGTACGTGACGGATCTTGTTCTGGGTCATCACCTGCATGATATAGTCCACTGTATCCTCCAGCAGTCCCACCACCAGATCGTCGCGCGGCGTCATCACCTCGCCCACTTTGGTCTTACCGAAATCCGGCCCCTTGCGATGCGAGACCCGCATGATATCCCGCTCGGTGATAATGCCGACAATATGGTGCTCGTGATCCATCACGATCAACGAGCCGATATTGTGCTCCACCAGCACCGCCACCGTATCGGCGATCAAGTTGTCTTCGTACGTGGTCAGTACCTGCGAGCCCTTTGTCTTCAGCAGATCGCCAACTGTACTCATCTGATGCCTCCGGTTGATTTTTCCCCATTGCCATAACTCGTCACCAAGGCGTATAACATACTATCTGTTATTGACAGTCCAGTCAATGCTAACTTTCGGGTCGCAAGCCTTGCGGGACGCGTACCCAACAGCCGCCTTCTTGATATAATCCGGCGCCGGAGTTAAATATACTTCACGGGTTGATGTCCCGTTCTCACTGCTGATTGATGAGCCTGAAAAAGAGAGAAAAACGTGACTGTAAGCGACAAAATCCTCGACCTTATCCACGAGCACGTTGAGTGCGGTATCTTCGCGGTGGACGCCGACTGCCGGGTGATTTACTGGAACGCCGCGGCCGAGCGGATCACCGGGAGAACCGCGGCGGAGATGATCGGGAGCGAATGCTGCGACACGCACTGCCTGAACTGTATCAACCAGGAAAGGGAAAAGCCCGACGAGCGCTCCCCGCTCGCGGATAACGGTGAAGAATTCAAGGCAGGCGAATGCGTGCTGCGCAGGCCCGACGGGAGCATGGTGCGGGTGCTGAAAAACGTCCGGGCCATGCGCGATGAGTCGGGCAACTTGATCGGGGCGGTCGAATGCCTGACCGACGTCTCCTCGATCAAACCCGACCTGACCGCCTATTCCAGCGGCAGCGAACAGCACGATGAGACCGCGCCGGTGCCGGGGATGATCGGCCGGGGCCAGGCCATGCGCGAGGTGTACCGCCTGGTCCGGTTCGCCGCCGACAGCGAGAGCACCGTGCTGATCACCGGTGAGAGCGGCACGGGCAAGGAGCTTATCGCCCGGGCGATTCATCAGCTCGGCCGCCGCTCCTCCGGCCCGCTGGTGGCGGTCAGCTGCTCCGCCCTGCCGGAAAGCCTGCTGGAGAGCGAGTTGTTCGGCCATGTCAAGGGCGCGTTCAGCGGCGCGGTGCGCGACAAGGTCGGGCGGTTCGAGCTGGCCGGGGGCGGGACAGTCTTCCTCGATGAGATCGGCGACATCAGCCCGCTGATCCAGCTCAAGCTGCTGCGCGTGCTGCAGAACCAGGAGTACCAGCGCGTGGGCGAAAGCGCCACCCGCACCGCCGATGTCCGCATAATCGCCGCCACCAACAAGAACCTGCTCGAAGCGGTCCGGCGCGGCGAGTTCCGCGAGGACCTGTTCTTCCGCCTCAAGGTCTTTCCTGTCGCCCTCCCGCCCCTGCGCGACCGCACGGGCGATATCAGCGAACTGGTCCAGTATTTCATCGACCTGTTCAACCGCAAGACCGGCAAGCACGTGGAGCGGATCGACCACGAGGCGATGAAGCTGCTGATGGACTACTGCTGGCCGGGCAATGTCCGCGAGCTGGAACACGCAATCGAGTATGCGTTCGTGCTCTGCCAGACCAGCGAAATAACGCCGTTCATGCTGCCCCAGGAAATCCTGCGCGTGGAGTTCCGCAAGCAGATGTGCCCGCCGGGCCAGCAGAATTTTTTATATGGAACGCCCGCGGGCGCGCAGGGCGGCCAGGCCACACCCCCGCCGGCCGGCCGCACCCGCCCGGGCCGCGAGGAACTGCTCCAGGCACTCGAATCCAACGGCTGGAACCAGAGCGCCACTGCGCGTTATTTCGGCGTGAGCCGGGTGACTGTCTGGAACTGGATCAACAAGTTCGGGATCGAGAAGCCGTGATTGCCCCGCGGGCGGACAGATGGGTCCGCCCCTACGCAGCTTCATCTAATCACCCTCCTGTAGGAACGCACCCGCGTGTGCGCCCGTTTGTTCTCGGAATGTTCACTTTTAAGGTTGACAAATCATTCTCGCCGTGTTATAGCTAGGTAAGCCCCCGCCACCAACGATGCACTTTTAAGATCAGCACATAAATAACAAGCGCAAGCGTACAGCCAAAAAGAAAGGATGAATCAATATGAATTGTGATAATATCCTTCTCGGCCTGAGCAGCAGCCTTGTTTTGCTTTGGTTTGGACACTTGCTCATCACGGAGCGCGAAAAGAAAAGGGCCTTTAAGGCCGCCCAAGAACTGTTTAGAGAAGCGTTTATGCCTGAAATAAGAATTCTGTCGCCCGAAGTCGAAAGCATAGGCACCCATTTTAACATGTTTAATTACATGTCCGATATGGGCAATCGGCATCTGACCGCCATTATAAAGATCGAGCCTTTTCTCAAGCCCTCCAAGCGCACAACCCTGAGAAGCAAATTGAACGAATATCAACGCTATATACAGGGGTTTCCCGGCTGGTTTGATCGTGATGGTTTTTACAAGGAAGAAGAAAGAATTATACAAGGGAAGAAAAGAGCCTTTCAGGCGATTAATGACATTGTTAATTTTGTGGAGGGATAGCCCATGAACATCATGCAGGCATTCAAACGCTTTCCCGATCAGGAAGCGTGCATTGAACACCTTGAAAAAGTACGGTGGAGCGATACGCCGAAATGCCCGTACTGCGAGAGCGAGAACACCAATCCGCTCAAGAAAGAACTGCGGCACCACTGCAACGGCTGTCGCAAGTCCTTTAGCGTTACCGTGGGCACGATCTTTCATCATACACACCTGCCGTTACAGAAATGGTTTCTTGCCATATCACTTATCCTGAACGCCAAGAAGGGCATAGCATCCCGCCAGCTTGCCCGCGATCTCGAACTACCAGTAAAGACAGCTTGGTTCCTGAATATGCGTATCAGGCGGGCTATGGTAGCCGATGAAAGGCTTCTCCAGGGCATAGTTGAAATGGATGAAACATACATCGGCGGCAAAGCCCATGCTTTTAACACCTGTTAAATGCATGTTAAGTCAACACTTTAACTTAACACTTTTTTAGCCATCCATTTTCATCCCTTAATCCTATCTCATTATAATTCTCCAAGTTACACCTCCTCCCCGTTCTGGCACCCATCTTGTATTACTCTCCTGCCTAAAGCGCAGTGTTTCCGGCAAACGTAACGCAACCTTTAAACAGGAGAGTGCACGATGAGCGCCGTAAAAACCCTCGATACCACCAATTTTGACAGCGAGGTGGCGGGGCCTCAGCCCGTGATGGTCGATTTCTACACCGACTGGTGCGCCCCCTGCCAGATCCTGGGACCCCAGGTGGAGCGGATCGCGCAAACATACGCCGACCGGGCCAGCGTGGCTAAGCTCAATGTCGACGCCAGCGGCCAGGTGGCTGCCCGGTTCGGCGTCCAGGGAATCCCAACCGTGCTGTTTTTCAAGGACGGCAAGCTGGTGGACCGCGTGGTCGGCCTGGTGCCGGAGGAGGAGCTGACCAGCAGGCTCGATTCATTAATCGACTAGTTTTGCCAATTTTTTGCCAACAAAACCGTGGCTATTACATCCTGATAGGATAGAAACATTTTTACGGGGAGATTTAAAAATGAAGATGGAACGGATTATTCGTGCGGTAGCCGGTAGTTTCGTGCTGGGTTCGCTGGCCCTGGGGTGGTGGGTTCATCCGGGCTGGTTCCTGTTCACGGCCTTCGTGGGTGCCAACCTGCTGCAATCGTCGATTACCAGGTGGTGCCTGATGGAGGATATCCTGGCCAAACTCGGTATCGCCGAAAAGCCGCAGCAGTGAACCGGAAACCTGCGCACACAGGAGGTATTGCATTGTTCAGGACAAATTACATTTCCATGCCGCTGACTGTGCTGGCCGCCCTGGTCCTGACCCTCGCCGCCGCGCCCTCGCGGGCCGCCGACACGCTGAGGGTTTCGCTGGACGAGGTGCTGGAACACGCCAGGGTTAACAGCCCCAGGGTGCTGGCCGCACGCAGCGGAGCCGAGGCCGCCGAGGGGATGGAGCTGGCCTCGCTGGCCGGGTTCCTGCCCCGCCTCAAGCTGAGCGAGCAGTTCATCCGGGGCAACGATCCGGTGTTCGCCTTCGGCGCCCGACTGAGGCAGAGCCGCTTTACCCAGGCAGATTTCGCTCTTGGCCCGCTCAACGAGCCCTCGGCGCTGAACAACTGGGCCACCCGCGTGGTGGTCGAACAGCCGATATTCAACGGCGGCAAGAGCTTCTATGGCCGCAAGACCGCCTCGAGCTACGCCGACGCCGCCCGCAGCGGCAGCGAGGCGGTGACAGATCAGACCCTGTTCGGGGTCAAGCAGGCCTACTACTCGGTGATCCTGGCCCGCGAAAGCATGAAAGTGATCGACGCCGCGTTCAAGGCCGCCGAAAGCCACGTGCACCAGGCGCGTCAGCTGGTGGCCACCGGCCTCGCCACCAGGGCCGATGAGCTCAAGGCGTCTGTCCGGCTCGCCGAAATTGAGCAGCAGCGGATCAGGAACGGCAATATGGTGATTTTAGCCGTGGAAAATCTCAAGCTGGCCTCGGGCTGGCGTAAGGAAGTTTTCCTGCTGCCATCCGAAAACCTGGTGGACCGCGAGCTGGACCTGTCTCTCGACAGTCTGACCGCGTTCGCAACGGTCAACCAGCCCCAATTGGCCGCGGCTAACTCCGCGGCCCGCGCGGCGGAGTACGAGGCCCGTGCGGCCTGGGGCGAGGTTATCCCCCACCTCAACGGCTTCGCCCAGTACGAGTGGGACGCCACCGGGCCGTTCGGCAACGACGGGAACAACTGGATGGTGGGGATCAGTCTCGACTGGTACCCGTTCAACGGCTTCCGTAATATCGGCAAGATCAAAAGCAAACGAGCCGCCCGCGAGCAAGCCGCCTGGGAGGCCGCTCTGGCCGGGCACCATCTGGAGGTGCAGGTCAAGGAAGCGTACCTGGATGCCGACGCCGCCGGGCGGATGGTGCCCGTGGCGCGCTCATCGGTGGAACAGGCCCGCGAGAGCCTGCGGATCGTGGAAAACCAGTACGCGGGCGAGCTGGCTACGATCACTGATTTGCTGGACACTGAGCTGGCGGCCACCAACAGCGAGTTGTCGCTGGTCAGGTCGCTCTATGAATATAATGTCGCCCTGGCCCGGCTCTCGCTGGTCACCGGCGGCCACCCGGAGGTGAATTGAATCGAGACCAAAGAATATTGTGGAGATACTTAAATGAATCCCCCCTGGCCCCCCTTTGCTAAAGGGGGGGGAAGATGAATTCCCCCTTAATAAAGGGGGTGCCTGCCGCAGGCAGGCGGGGGTTGTAATTCCCTGAAAGAGAACGGTATCGTGGGGGATTTGAACTATACACTATCGGGAGTAATGAGATGAAAGTTCTTACCGTTTTAACCACTTTTGCGCTGGCGGCTGTCCTGCTGGTGGCCGGCTGTGGCGGCGACGACCTGGCGGTCGAGCGGATCGAGGGCGGCACTGTCCGTGCTCCGGTGGTGACAGTTACCGCCGACAAGTTCCCGCTCTACACCACCGCGATGGGTACGGTGGAGCCGTACGACCGGGCAAGGCTCAGCACGCGGGTGATGGGCCACGTGCTGGCCGTGCTGGTGGAGGAAGGCGACCGGGTGACAGCGGGTCAGGTGCTGCTGCGGCTCGACAGCAAGGACATGGTCAGCCGGATTGAGCAGGACAAAGCCGGACTGGCCGCCGCCGAAAGCCAGCTGGAAAATGCCGAAGCTTATTATAACCGGATCAAAAAACTCTACGACGAGCAGAGCGCGACCAAACAGAATCTTGATAACGCCCGCACTCAGTACGAGGCGGCCTCCGCCGGCGCCGACGCCGCCCGTAACAAGCTGACCGGGGCCCGCAGCCAGCTCGACTACTTCAATATCAAGGCCCCGTTCAGCGGGTTTGTCACCGGCCGCACGGTGGACAAGGGCGACATGGGCGCTCCGGGCGCTCCGCTGGTGACTGTCGAGATGCAGGACAGCCTGAAAATAGTGACCTCCCTGAGCGAAAAGGATGTGGGCAGGGTATCCGTCGGGCAGAGTGCGCTGGTGGAAATCGGCTCAGGCCAATTTCAGGCGCGGGTGGAGTCGGTGGTGCCCGCCGGCGACCCGGCCACGCGAAGGTTCAAGGTGCAACTGGTGCTGCCCAACGAGGACGGGACCCTGGTTAGCGGAATGTTCGCGCGGGTGCTGTTCCGGACCGGGACCGACGAGACGATCAGCGTGCCCGAAACGGCCATCGTCCGCCGCGGCCAGCTTACCGGTCTGTTCGTACTCGATGACGAGAATACCACCCGTCTGCGCTGGGTCCGCCTGGGCCGTACCAGCGGCGAGCGGGTCGAGGTGCTCTCCGGCCTGACCGCCGGTGAGCGGATCGTGACCGGCAAGCTGCGGCAGATGCGCGAGGGCGTGACCGTGCAGGAGGTGAACTCATGAGTTCCTCGATGCAACTGGCGGGCAAGATCGGCCAGTCGTTCATGCAGTCTAAGCTTACACCTCTGCTGGTGGTCGCCTCCCTGTTCCTGGGAGCGATGGCCCTGTGGAAGACTCCACGCGAGGAAGAACCGCAAATTATCGTGCCGATGGTGGATGTGATGGTCGGTCTGCCGGGCGCCAGTCCGGAAGAGGTTGAGAGCCGCCTGGCCAAGCCGCTGGAGAAAATGTTCTGGGGAATCCCCGGCGTGGAGTATGTCTACTCGATCTCCAACCCCGAGGGCGTGCTGGTGATCGTGCGTTTTCTGGTCGGTGAGGAAATCGAGAATTCGCTGGTCAAGCTCTACAATAAAATCTACTACAACATGGACCGGATGCCGCCGGGGGCCACCATGCCCCTGGTCAAGCTGCGCTCGATCGATGACGTGCCGATCCTGGGCCTCACGCTCTGGAGCGAGAATTACGACGGCTACGATCTGCGGCGGATGGCCCTGGAGCTGTCCGAGTACCTCAAGCAGGCCGACGATGTTTCGGAGATCGAGGTGATCGGCGGACAGAAACGGGTACTGCAGGTCAATATCGACCCGGAGAAGCTGGCGGGCTACGGCCTGAGTATCCTGCAGGTTGAACCGATGGTGCGCCAGGCCAATGTCAACCTCTACGCCGGCGGTTTCGAGCGGAACAACCAGCGCTTCCGGGTGGCCAGCGGCGCGCCTGTGACCTCCCGCCAGGAACTGGGCCGCGTGGTGGTGGGAGTTCATCAGGACCGCCCCGTGTACCTTGAGGACGTGGCCCGGATCGAGGACGGGCCCTCGGAGCTTGACAACTACGTCTTGTTCGGCCTCGGTCCGGCCGCCGGGCACAAGGGTATCGAGGCGGCGGACTACGGCACGTTCGAGCATCCGGCGGTCACTATCGCCCTGGCCAAGCGCAAGGGCAGCGATGCATCCCGGGTGGCGGCCGAGGCGCTGGAGCGCGTGGAAAAAATGAAAGGCGTGCTGATTCCCTCGGACGTGAACATAACCGTAACGCGCAACTACGGGGAAACCGCCGATGACAAGGCCAACGAGTTGCTCACTCACCTGATCGCCTCGATCCTGGCGGTCACGCTGATAATCGCCATCTCGCTCAGCCCGCGGGGAGCGCTGATTATCCTGATCTCCGTGCCGGTCACTTTCGCACTGACCCTGTTCACTTACTATCTGCTCGACTACACGATCAACCGGGTCACGCTGTTCGCGCTGATATTCGTTACCGGGCTGGTGGTGGACGACTCGATCATCATTGTGGAGAATATCTACCGCCACTACAGCCTCAGGGCCCTGCCGCCGTTTCAGGCCGCGGTGGCCGCGATCAACGAGGTGGGCAACCCCACGATTCTGGCCACGCTGACCGTGATCGTCTCGATCCTGCCGCTGGTGACAGTGGGCGGGCTGATGGGCCCCTATATGAGCCCGATGCCGATCGGGGCCTCGCTGGCGATGATGTTCAGTCTGATGGTGGCGCTGATGATCGCCCCCTGGTTCGCTTACCGCCTGATGAAATCGAGCTATGGCAAGGATCACGGCGAGCCGGAAAAGGTAGAGGACACCAGGACGTATAAGCTGTACCGCAAGGTAATGATCCCGCTGCTGGAAAGCCCGCTCAAGCGCTGGAGCTTTATCGCCACGGTGGTGTTCGTGGTGCTGGCCAGCATCGGCATGATGGGCCTGAGGTGGGTGGAAGTGAAAATGCTGCCGTTCGACAACAAAAGCGAGGTGCAGATTGTGATCGACATGCCGGAGGGCACTCCGCTGGAGCGCACCAACCGGGTGGCGATGGAGATCGGCGACTACCTTCGCACCGTACCCGAAGTGACCGATTACCAGATTTACAGCGGCGAGAGCAGCCCGTACAATTTCAACGGCCTGATCCGTCACTACTTCCTGCGCAGCCGGCCCCACGAGGCCGACATCCAGGTCAACATGGTCCACAAGCACGACCGCAGCCGTCAGAGCCACAATATCGCTGTCGATATCCGCGGCCCGATCACCGAGATCGGCGACAGGTACGACGCACGGATCAAGGTGGCCGAGATACCGCCCGGACCGCCGGTTATCGCCACACTGGTGGCTGAAATCTACGGGCCGGACTACAAGGACCAGATCGAGGTGGCCCGCGAGGTGCGCCGCGTGTTCGAGCAAATGCCCGGCGTGGTGGATGTGGACTGGATGGTGGAGGACGAGCAGGTCAAGTACGATTTCGTGGTGGACCAGGAAAAGGCGGCCCTGCACGGCATTTCCACGGGCCAGGTCAGCCAGACGCTCTACAAGGTGCTCAATCCCTCGCGCATCTCCACCGGACGGCTGGAGAACGAGCTGGAACCGGTGGATATTGTCCTTCGTGTGCCGATTGAGCGGCGCAGCAGCCTGGAGAACCTGCGCAACGTGTACCTGGCCGCCCGCGACGGCTCCAAGGTGGCGCTGGGGGACCTGGTGAGCGTGCGCGAGAGCGTGCTGCCCAAGTCGATCTACCGCAAAAACATGCAGCGGGTGGTGTATGTCACCGCCGATGTCGCCGGGGAGATTGAAAGCCCGGTCTACGCGATCCTGGACATGGACGAGGCCCTGGCTGCGATAGAACCGCCGGGAGGCGGCTACGAGATCAAGAAGTACTATGCCAGCATGCCCACCGAGACCCGGCAGGTGACGATGAAGTGGGACGGCGAGTGGGATGTCACCCAGCAGGTGTTCCGCGACATGGGAGCGAGTTTCGCGGTGGTGATCGTGCTGATCTACTTCCTGCTGGTGGCGTGGTTCCACAGCTTCTTCACGCCGGTTATCATGATGATTCCGATTCCGCTGGCGCTGGCCGGCGTGCTGCCGGGCCACTGGATAATGGGCACGTTTTTCACGGCCACCTCGATGATCGGCTTTATCGCCCTGGCCGGGATCATGGTGCGCAACAGCGTGCTGCTGATCGACTTTATCGAGGTGCGCCTTGGCCAGGGCATGGATTTGCTGGACGCGGTGATCGAGTCCGGCGCGGTGCGTTTCCGGCCTATCGCCCTGACCGCCGGTACGCTGATCGTGGGCGCAGTGGTGATCCTGGCCGACCCGATTTTTGCGGGGTTGGCGGTCAGCCTGCTCTACGGCGCGCTGGTCAGCACGGTGCTGACCCTGTTGGTGGTGCCGATGTTCTACTACCTGTTCAAGCAGCGCTGGCCGGGCATGGAATAAACACGCAAGGTCAGTAACGGTGATACCGAGGGAGGAAGCAAATGAAACTGTTAACCGTAATCATCTCCAGCGACCTCACCGACGAGGTCGGCGAGCTGATCTCGGCGATGGATGTCGATTGTTACGTGCGTATCGGGGAAAGCTACGGGATCAGCCACCGCTGCAAGGGCTCGCTGGGCGACAACATGCCCTGGGAGGCGGCGGTGCTGCTGGTGGCCGGCGAGGAGGAGCTGCTGGTTGAACTTGCCGACAATATCCGGGCCGCCGTGCAGAGCAAGGACTACGAACCCTGCCTGCGGATGATGCTCAGCCCGGTGGACAGGGTCTGGATGCACTGAGCCGCAAGATTTCAGTTATACGCGAACCCAAACGCCCGGCTGCGATGGCCGGGCGTTTTTTGCCGTGTATATCCGGGTCTTAAAGTCTGATGCTTATTCAGGGCAGGTCCCGTTTCTCAGGGCAAGCATTAGCGACAACGCATCAGCCACGTTGGCATAACCGTCGCGGTTAAAATCGGCTTGAGGATTTCCGGGGTTGTTTTGCAGAAACCGGATCATTGCGACAATATCGGCCCGGTCAGTTTTGCCGTCACCGTTGAAATCGCACACAACAGGGTTTTCGGTGCGGATGCGGGCGCGAATGTTGATATTTACGCCACTCCCTTGCTCATTAGACAATTGTTGTCCATATCCTATCCCGTTATCGGAAGCGTACGAACGTCCCGTGTATTCGGACAAGTCATCCAGCCAAACCCCGTTGCTTGACCTGTAGGCCACGAAAAACTCCTGGCCTTTTTCCAGTTTGATCCACCGGTCGATTTTAACCGTGTTGTAGCCGGGCAAAGGCGCGTAGCCGGACACTGAGTGAATCAACCCTTCAGGGAGTGTGTCGTTGATCGTGTGATAAATTCTTACTTCGTATTCGCTGTCACCGGATGGAATGCCGATGTCGACAGCGGCCAGGTACCCCGGCTCACCGGCCTTGAACAGCACTCCGCCCCAGTAGTCAGCGTTGTTCCAACCACCGGCAATACCCATTCGGTCGTAGGCGATTGAATAACCCAGCGGTTCGCGCGGTGAAACATCCGCCCCCATGGCCGGCAGGCTCCAGCGGTACTGGATATTGGTTATCGAGACTCCGGTCGGGTTGCCCTCGTAGTCTCTGCTGGACGGGTTGGAGAAGTCATCGAAAGTTGTGTTGCCTGTCGAACCGGGGAACGGATCGCCGCTGTCGCCGGGATTTCCCTTGTGGTCGAGATCATTCCTGCCATCGGCTTCCTCCAGGTCAACCAAGCGGTTCGATAACGATTGTGTCGCTCTTTTGCTTTTGGCTAATCCCTGCCAGCGGTTTTCGTTGACATGATAGATCATCAATCCCGTGCCGGGTATGCCCGTATCGAAGCCGGCATTTTTCTGGCGGTGTTCGAGGAGAAAATAACGGCTCAGGCCGTATCCGTCCTCCCACAGCAGGTATACCTCGGGATTGGTTTCAACCGGATTCAACAAAACATAGGTTTGCTCTTCCACCACAACGGGCGATACCCATCCCAGCATGATTTTACACCAGGCTGAAAGGTGGGAGTTAAGACTGCCCGACATCAGGCCCCAATTTCCCAGACCGTTAGTCAAGCCAGTGCCATCATAGAGATCCGGCAGTCCCAGCACATGGCCGAACTCGTGGCAGGCAACCCCGAGACTGGAAATACCAACAGTATCTCCCAGTTCGCCCAATTCGGAAACAAGCACTAAACAGCGGATTTTGAGGAAACCGCCGCCATGGGCAGGGTCGTCAGTAGTATAACCCGGATTTGCCTCTATCTGAGCGGAATTCAGGTTGTTCTGATTTCCATACTCCCTGCCCACACCTGCGAAAATAACCATAACCGCATCAACGTACCCGTCGTCGTCCCCGGAGTTCGGTACTCCGTCCGGGCCGTCATTGTCGTAGGGACTGAAATCGATTTCAGGATCAGCCTGCTGAACAATATCGAGGGAAAAGTCACTGTAGTTTGAGGGGAGATAATCTGCCACGGGCTTATCGGTCTGGTACCAGCCGTAAACGTCGCCGGTGATCGAGAACTGCCCGTAGGAGACTTCCTCGAAATAATCGGTCATCGTGAGACCGGTGCTGTCGCTGAACAGATGGTTCTGGAAATCCTGGACCTTTAATGTCCCGCTCAGGTCGCTGTAACTCCCCAGCAGAACCGGCAGCTTAAAGCGGTCAGTCCGCAGAGCGGCCAGGGCGGTTTTGTCACCCCTGGCTCTGATGCGTGCCGCCCGGCGGCGGGCCATTTTCCTGATCCAGCCGGGATCACCGCTGTTTAAAACAACGCTTTGTCCGTTGTCCGCGGTCTGTTCTCTGATTGTGGTGAGATTGCGGAAATCTTCTGTTATCCCGGCGGAAAAACCGGTTTGGCTGACGGCAATGGAGCTGATGGAAAAGGAAAATAAAATCCGGAAGATAAAAGAATGTTTGCCCAATTTTTTGGTTGTCCTCGCGGGGGGGAGGTGTTGTGTCAACTCGCTTTGGCTTTCTGGAGTGACGGTACAGCTATGAGCTAAAAAACCGGGGGGATCGAATGGATCGACTTAGTATTTCAATAATTACTCCTGAAATACTGGTGGAAATGAGTCAAATTGTCAAACTATAAATCCGTCTTTATTACCCTTATTCCATTCTTTCGTTCCTGTTTTCTTGCTTTTAATCCTTCCCTGTACAATTTGTATATTGTCAGGAGCATCTTTATATTTGTTCAACTTGCGTCAGGCTTTTATTCACATTTAACCGTCACCTGCGATGCTTAGCGCAATAGTAAGCGAGATCTGGAATTTCACGGTCGAGGCCGCCCCCTACCTCCTGATCGGTTTCGTCCTGGCCGGGCTGATCCGGGCATTCGTCACCGAGCGCGCCCTGACCCCCCATCTGGGCGGCGGCGGGTTCGGCTCCCTGCTCAAAAAGCTGCGCGCCTGAGCCGTAGCGCCTTGCTATCCCGCCCTTTTCGATATAACTTGGTTCAGCCCGTAAGCGTTTCCGAGTTACTTAAAGTATATCATCATATGACAAGCCATATATTATTAAATATCAATATTAAGGAGAGACAATGAGCACGGCAAAAGTTATCTTCATGGGTGACGACAGCCTGCTGGGTGCGGCTGCCTATCTGGGCGGAGTGATGACCCATCACGGAGTGGAATTCACCTATGTGCCCAGCACCAGGAAAGCCAACCACGCACTGTTCGATCTGGGCCGCTCCCTGTTTATCCTCAGCGACTACCCCTCGGAAAACCTGGACAAAACAGCCCAGCAGAAAATTTCCGACAGTGTTAAAGCCGGCTCGTCGCTGCTGATGATCGGCGGGTGGGAATCGTTCCACGGCCTGTCTGGCGAATACCACGACGGGCCGCTGGCCGATATCCTGCCGGTGCAGTGCAAGTCTTCCGACGACCGCGTGAACTGGCCCCAGGGAGTGGTTCCTTGGCTCGAGGCCGAGCACCCGGTGCTGGGCGAGCTGCCCTGGGGAGAACCGCCCGTGTTCTGCGGTTTCAACGAGACGACGCTCAAAGAGGAATCGCAGCTGGTTCTCAGCGCGCGGCCGCTGATAATCCGTGGGATGGGGATCACATTTATCGACGACAGGTACCCGCTGCTGGTGTTCGGCGGCCACGGCGAGGGCAAGACCGCGGCGCTGACCACCGACCTTGCGCCTCACTGGGTCGGCGGCTGGGTCGATTGGGGCTTGCAGAGGATCCGGGCGCAAGCCCCCGGCGGAGGCGAGGTCGAGGTGGGCAACCACTACGCCGAGTTTATCGGCCGCCTGGTGCGCTTCCTTACCAGTTGAGTCAGTCAAGTCACTTACCGCGGTTGCGGACCAGCTCAGTCCATTGCTTGATCAGCGTTGTGGAGTTGATAATCAGCGGGAAAAAACCGAACGGCATGTGGGCGCGGCGGCGGGCGAAACTGTCGATCAAGCGCCAGGTGTCCACGCCCACGCTGATCGCGCACATGGTGTAGAGCAGCACAGTGGTCAGGCTGAGCGGCGTGTCGAGCACGCCTGCTATGGTCGAGAGCCAGAGGGTAAAGTCGCCGCCGGTGAAAAAGAGCATTCCCGTGATTGCACCGAACACGGCTGAATTGTACCGCGAGAGCTTGTAGTCTTCAATCCGGGCGATCCTGCCGAACGTGCTCTGCTCGGCTGATGTCAGCGAGCCGCCGACATATACCGCACTGACCCGCTCCAGTACCCGAATCGGCCAGTAGGTCAGGAGGTTGAACAGCCGCTTCTTGCCTCTGCTGCGGTTAATATAGGCATACCAGCGGTCCAGGCCGTTGATGTCGATTCCCAGGTAGACGCGCATGATCGCCCGGTTGATCAATCCGCTGCGCGCGATCAGGGCCTCGATAAACAACCGCTCGTCATCCGCCAGAATTCTTTTTTGCTTCCACTCAAGCGGCATAGCCTGCGTTCCCGTATCTTTCAGTAAGCTTTCCAGTCCGCGCTCTCCAGATCATCCGGTCATCTTCAGGTCCTTGAACAGCTCCCGGACCCAGGCCGCGTCCTCAACGCTCAGCGCTTTTCCTGCCGGCTCAAGATCAAGCTCAACCTGCTTTACATTGCGGAAACCCGGGATAACACAACTCACAGCCCGGTGAGCCAGCGGGTATTGCAGACTCACCCTCAGCAGATCATCGATCCCGCCGCCGAAACGCTCCTTGAGCCGGTCCATTTTCGGGGCCAGCTCAGCCAGAAACTCCTGCTTGAACCACCGGCTGTCGCGACGGTTGTCGCCCTCGCCGAACGAGGGCGGGTTGCCGGGCCGGAACTTGTCGAGCAGCAGGCCCTGGGCCATCGGGCTGAACGCCACGAACCCCAGATCCCGCTCGGCCATCATCACGGCCAGCCGGGACTGCGGCTCGATCATCCGGGTGTCCATGATATGGGCGCGGGACTGGATCACGTCGGGGTCCAGCACCTCGATCATCCCGCACAGCGCGTCCACCTCATAGCCGCTCTGGCCGATAAAGCGGACCTTGCCCTCTTCCTTCAGCCGGCGCATAACCTCCACCGCCTCGTCACGGTAAGGCCCGAGGTCGGTATGGTGGAAATAATAGATATCCACATAGTCGGTACGCAGGTTCACCAGGCTCTGCTCGATCTGGTGACGGATGTGGACCGGCTGGAAAGAGTGTTCGGCGGTGCCCTGGAACCAGCCCACCTTGGTGGCGATTATCACGTCCTTGCGCCTGCCGCCCAGGATCCTGCCCAGGCGTTGTTCGCTGCGCCCGTTACCGTAAACGTCGGCTGTGTCGAAATGGTTGCAGCCCAGCTCCAGGCCGCGTTCCACGGCAGCCACCGCCTCGTCCTCGTCCAGGTTTTCCCAGCCCACGCTCTGACCATCGATCCAGTTGGGCCCGCCCAGTGTCCACAGTCCGAGGCTGATTTCACTCAGCTCCAGCCCGGATCGCCCAAGCCGCCTGCGCACGTACCCATATCCTTGATTTTCAGTCACATCCGTCTCTTCTTTAAAGTAATATCTCAGTATTATCTTTGCATCTTATAATGAACTACCCCGCGGCAGAGCCGTGAGGCATCTGATTTAAATCTGCCTGAATCCCATGTTCAACCCGCTGAGGAAACTTGAAGTATTTTTCAAATGTTTCTTGCTGCTTTTGTTTCGGCAAAAGCAGCAAAACCATCGGGGGTGAGCGAACTCGCATTTACTCAATCTCTTCAGCGACCAGTGAGTGTAATAGGTAAAAAACTCCGCTCCTCCGTGCAAGGCACGCTGAAAGCGAATCGCACTCCCGGCCCTGTCGCTCCTGCTACCTCCACTGGGATACGACTCTTCTTCACGCTACCCTTTTGCCGGCTCAAACATGCGCGGCCCCCGGAAAAAAACCCATCACCCGGAGTCTCAGGCTGTGTTCCAGCCAAAGGTTGGTTCTCACCGGGGCGAACCTTGTGTTCGCCTGGTGTCCGCCCCCACCCAAGTACCACCCCGCGGCAAACCGCGAGGAATGCTTTTCGATTCAAGCATTCAGGCCAGGTCCGTATGGGTCCGCATGAATTCGCGGAACGCTTCTCTGACCTCTCCCGCGGCTTTGGCTTTCAGCGCATCAAGCTCATCGGCTCCGAACGGCTCGAACCAGGCGGCCGTATCCACGTCGTCGTGCATGTGCTGCAGGTTCGGCATGGTGACCGTGACCGTATGCACTCCGGGCAGGCTCAGCGAATAGCGGATACACGTCCTGTAGTCAAAATCCGGGTGGGCGTTGACTATCCTGCCCACGCCCAGGGCTTTCATCGCTGTTATCGCCACTCCGTCCCCGGCCAGTACCGGCAGCGCGTTTTCCTCGAAACCCAGGTCCGTATATTCGTTGGTGGCCACGTTCAGCGACATGACCACATGGTCGAATTTGTGCCGTCGATGGGCCTCGAGCAGAACTTTCCAGTCGGTATGGGTGGAAACGCCGATCCAGCGGCAGAGGTTCTGCTCTTTAGCCCGGTGCAGCAGCTCGAACGGCCCGTCTTTCACCTCCAGTCTGGCCAGATCGTCCGGGCCTTCCAGTTGATGGACCATCAGCGTATCCACATAGTCCGCTCCCAGCCTGTTCAGCGAGGTTTCCAAATGCCGCCACCACTGGTTGGGATCGCGGGTGGCAACCTTGGTATGGAGAATCACTTTACTGCGCCACTCAGGCAGAATTTTGCCGATTATTTCCTCACTGCGGCCGTAGCTGTAGGCCGTATCGATACAGTTTACTCCGCGCTGAAGCGCCGTGGTCAGCACCTGGAGGGCCGAGTCCTCCTGCAGGCCCGCCCATCTTCCCCCCCCACCGAATGTGATCAGGGAAACGCGAGCGCCCGTGGAGCCGAACTCGCGGGACGGCAGTCCGGATGACGGAAAGGGAAGAAAATTTTGCTTGTTTACCCCCAGCAGTTCAGATGAGCCGCTTGTCAAAGCCGCACCCAGCGCCGCCGCTCCAGTTGCCAGAAAGCACCGCCTGTTTACCATCTACCGGCTCTCCTGTTCAGGGTTTACAGTTCTTCTGCTCGTTTTACGACCTGCTGCGAAACTCTTTCATATTGACCGTGGTGCCGGTGCGGGCGCTTTCGTAAGCCGCGAACGCCACTTCCATCGAAGCCAGCCCGTCACGGCCCCTAACGCCGATCATCGGCTCCTTCCCGTCCCGAATGCAGCCGATAAAGTATTCGATTTCCGGCGGGTAGCCGAGCTGCCAGAGCTCATCCACGGCCGGCCGGGTCCAGCCTACCTGGCTGTCCGCTTTTTCCACCGAATAGCTGTAACCCACCTTGCTGTAGACATGGATCGGGCTGCCCAGGGTCAGTTCGACTTTCAGCGCTCCTTGTGTGCCGTAGATCTCCACGGTGTCGTCCATGCCGCCCTGGGTGATATAGTTACCCTCGACAAAGCCCTGGCCGCCGTCCTCGAACGTGAAGATGGCCACGCCCCAGTCTTCGCCCTCGTAGTCCTTGTGAATGAAGTTTTTCTCGCCACCGCCGGTGGTCTTGCCCACCACTTCCACTACTTCCTGGCCGAAGAGGTGGCGTACCCAGTTGATCGGGTGGCAGCCGATATGGAACAACGACCCGCCGCCGCAGTACTTGATCTTTTTGGCATATTCACTATGACTGCCGGAATGCGTTTCCTTGGCCTTGACATACAGCACCCGGCCCAGCGCGCCCTCTTTCACGATCTCCTCTACCCGGCCCAGGACCGGGGCGAAACACCAGTCCTCGGCGTACATCAGCCGCACCCCGGCGTCATCGGCCGCTTTCACCGCCGCGCGTGCGTCCTCCAGGGTGGTTGCCAGCGGTTTTTCGCAGATAATGTCCTTGCCCGCCGCGGCCGCGGCCTCGATTACCGGGCGATGGATAAAAGTGGGCGTACAGACCACGACCACATCGACATCCGGGTCCCGGCAGAGGACCTTGTAGTCGCCGGTGCTGCGCCCGACTTCCCATTTCCGGCAGAACTCGTCCAGCTTTTCGATCCCCGCCACCATCTCGATCCTGGCGTCCCGGCAGCGCCGGAGCGCATCGGCGTGGAGTTCCGCGGCGAAACCGGTTCCGACCAGGCCTGCGCGTATTGGAGTGTTCATTTCCTGACAGCCCCGCTTTCCTTTAATGGCATGAATGGTTTAGTCAGCAGCAGCTTAATTATATTCCAATGGAAAATATATTTATCGCCCGGATTCGGCAAAGGAAATATAAGTTATCCGCAACCGGGAACGTTATCAAGCTTCTGAATTCATCGTGGCGCTGGATGGGTACCTCTCTTTTTTGCGGTACACCTGCCAGAACAGCATTCCCTAACTGGGGTATTTAACTTGGAGCCTGCACCCGGAACGTTTATACTAAGGTTGAATAACTGCGAGTACAAATCGTCTCAGAATACTGATTTCTTTAGGCTTGCCCAACTTTTGGCACCACGATGTTTCTCATCGAAAAATTTTGGTTCGGTATTTGCATTTAAGTTGCGGCTGAAAGCGAAAAGGTGCAGTCGGGTATGACGAGACAACTAACAGGGCTGGATGCCCGGGAGGATTTCGATGTTTTGCAGTAAACTCAAGAAGCAGTTTTCAGGCATAATTACCGCGTTTATGGTCGTGGCCGCGATCGCGTCCTGCGGCGACATTCCCGGTCTGAGCATACGGGAACTCGCCGCCCAGTCGCCGGAATTCGGAGCCTCGCGGCCCCCCCTTCCCCCGGTGGCCCAGCGCGCGCCCCAGTTTCAGCAGGTGTTCGCCGATGTAGCCGAAAAAGTGATCCCGACCGTGGTCTCGATCCGCAGCGCAAAAATCGAGACCGTGCAGAATTTCGATCCATTCCACTGGTTTTTCGGCGACCCCAGGGAGGGGGGCCGGAGCCAGCCGCAGGAGCGGCGCGTTGAGGGCGTGGGCAGCGGAGTGATCGTGAGCAGCGACGGCTACGTGCTGACCAACAACCACGTTGTCGAGGGGGCCGACGACCTGACCATCACCCTGAGCGACAAGCGCGAGTTCAGCGCCAAGATAATCGGCACCGACCCGCCCAGCGACCTGGCCGTGATCAAGATCGTGGACGCCGACAACCTGCCGGTGGCCCATCTGGGCGACAGCGACGCCTTGCGGATCGGCGAGATGGTGTTGGCCGTGGGCAGCCCCTACCAACTGAGCGAAACAGTTACGATGGGAATTGTCAGCGCTCTCGGACGAACCACTCGCCTCAATTCGTATGAAAATTTCATCCAGACCGACGCGGCGATCAACCCCGGCAACTCGGGCGGCGCGCTGGTCAACCTCGACGGTTCGGTGGTGGGGATCAACTCGATGATCTTCAGCCGCAGCGGGGGCAGCCAGGGAATCGGCTTCGCCATCCCGATCGACATGGCGAAGAATATCATGCAGAGCCTGATCGCCGAGGGCAAAGTCAGCCGCGGCTACCTGGGCGTAGAGATCCGCAACCTGGAGCCGGATATCGCTCGCTCGCTGGACGCGGAGCCTTACTCCGGCGTGCTGGTAGGTAATGTCAGGCCGGATACCCCGGCCGAGAAAGCAGGCCTGGAGGTATACGACATCATTACAGCGGTCAACGGCAAACAGGTGACCACGGCTCAGGAACTGATGAATGAAGTTGCGCTGATCAAGCCCGGCAAGGAAGCCAGTTTCACCGTGCTGCGCGACGGGACCAGAAAGAACTACACAGTGGTGCTGGCCGAGCGTGATGAAGACACCCTGGCTTCCACATTCGGCGGCAGGGGCGGCGGAGGCGGCAGTGCCGACGCCACCCGGGAGAAAACCGGCTTGACCCTGCACGGAATCAACCCGGAGATGGCGCGGCGCTATCAACTGGAGGAGGGTATCCAAGGTGCGCTGATTGTCGGTGTCGACCCCACCAGCCCGGCGGCGAGGACCAGGCTCCGGGAAGGCGACGTGATCGTGGAGGCCGACCGCAGGAAAGTCTCCTCGGTGGCCGATTTCAACAGCATCATGGCCGAACTCGACAATGATACGGTCCTGCTGCGTGTCCAGCGCGGCGGCGCCACTTTCCTGGCCGCCCTGCGGCTGGAGAAAGATTAAGAGTATTCGAGAGCTCACCCATAAAAAAGCGCCGGGAGCTGTCCCGGCGCTTTTTTATATCTGGCGGACACATGGGCCCGCCCCTGCTTCTTCGCAGTAAGATATTACTCGTAACTGATCGTCAGCGAATTACAGCGGATCAGCCCCGGCGCGTCGATCGTATAGACCGCCTCGTTGTCCCTGTAGAACATCTCTCCGGGAACAATCCGCTGGTTGTGCTCCCGCTCGCCCCCGGCGGTCTGCCACCTGTAGGTGACCATGATTTCGCCCTGGACCAGCGAGGGGTCCTCCACCTTGAACCGCACCGTGTTCCGGCCATCGAAAATCTGCGGGATACTCATGATTCCGTTCTCGAAATAGCCCAGCATGCGCAGGCTCCGCAGTCCCGCCACCACCTGCTCGCCGCCGCCCGAGGCCAGCGAGGCGTCGCTTTCGGCCAGGTTGATCCTGAGCTGCCAGCGGTAGACGCCGTGGAGGCTGCTCTTGCCGGCGGCCGCATCGCCGCGGTCAAGCCTGACCTGGAAACGGCCGGGCCTTGCGGCGATCGTATCCCAGGGCATCCACCGATCGGGATCGGACAGGTTGTTCGGCTTGGCCACCTGGCTGCGGAACGCGATTTCCAGTTTGTCGTTACGGTCTCCGGTGAGTTCACCGATGATGAAGCCCTCGGTCATCACATAGGGGCTGTAGAATTCGAGCAGCCATTCTCCGCTGCCGGAACCGCCGGGCCGCACATACGGCGCCTGG
>VRUH01000014.1:39729-48282 GCA_019456185.1 Candidatus Glassbacteria bacterium
CCCCTCGCCGGCCACCACTGCGTCGGCGATATGCCCCGCCGCCAACTCCGGCGCCCAGGTTATCCGGCCCCAGGCCTGACCGAGCGAGAGATCGCCCTCGATGTATTCGGGATAACCCATCCCCTCCGGCACCCTGGTCAGATAGGGTTTCATGCGCCTGAAATTGGGATCGTTCTTTTCACCGTCGGCCCCGGGTACGCTGGCCCCCACCCTGTAAAAACGGCCCTCAGGCAGAAACTGGTCGCTCAGGCTCTCGTGGCCGGGCACGAACCACTGTTTCATCCTGTTGTCCCAGTACCGCTCGATTTTCGTGCCCCGCGGCAGACTGAAAGCCATCTCGTGGTATTCGGTACCGAGCTTGTACCTCGGATCGAGGAACACTACTTCGGGTTCTGCGCCGGCGGCGCGCCAGGCGGCCTCGCTCTTGAACACGGGCTTGGGCTTGAGCCAGAGCGCGCGCTCGAACTCGTGCTGGGGCAACTCGAAGAACGGGCGGCAGCGGTTTTCGTATTTCATGTTGGCCCGGATATTGGCGTCGTCACCGATCCCGTCCCAGTCCAGAATCCGGGCGTCCGGCGTATCCTTCTCGATCAGGTAATAGCCGTAACGGGCGTCGAACGCGCCCGGTTTCCCGTCGATCATCAGCCGGTACATCGTGTGGTAGCCGCCGCTTTTGTGCTGGCAGATCACCCGGTCTCCCGCGCTCTCGTCACCCTTGTACTCGCACCAGACGCCCTCGGCGATAATGCTGTGGGTGTCGCAGAAGCCCCAGCCGTAGACAAACAGGTGCTTGTGCAGGTCGCGGGCGTTGGTCTCCTTGCCGAACGGGCCCTCGAAAGCGTGGGTCATCCCGCCGCGGGCCTCGCAGTTGAGCCGGTTGAACAACCTTAGCCAGTGAAACAGTGAAACGGCCTTCTGCTTTTCCGTACCGTCGGTTACCCCATCCAGCCGCCAGATATCGTCTGCCCAGGTTTTGAGGTCAGTGCACTCCGGCCAGCGGTCGGAGACCACCAGAGGTCCGCGTAGCTGTGCCCGAAGGCCGCTCATCGAGAGAGATAACAGAATCGCTGCCACCGCTATCACCAAACCACCGCGTTTCATCCAGCCCTCCTCTATTATTGGCCGGGCGCTAATGCGCTCTGCCGGCTCTTTCCAACTCGCGTACAAACGAGATATAGTCCGTGTTAACCGTTTTCCAGCCGGCCTGGCGGGCCGCGGCTGCAATCTGCGCCCGATGGTAGTGGCCGTGGGAGCTGACGTGCATCAGGATGTCCGCGACGGCGGTTTCATATTCAACCCCGAACTGGTTTTTATATTTCAGCAGGTAGAACAGCTTCTCCCCCTCGAGCGCCATCAGGTATTTCCGCCAATCTCTCTCGTTCCCGTCCAGCACGGCCGCGCACCGCTCATCGTCGAACGCCGGGAAGATCTCGATATACGAAGAATCCTCACCCTGAAGGCGGGTCAGCCAGATTTGCTCGCTGGCCAGGATATGGGACATCAGCCCGAGCATGTTTTCAGTACCCCCGCCGTTTTCGCGCAGCATTTCCAGGGCACGGCGGTTTCCCCAGAAGTTCCAGTCGTAGAGCTTTTCGATCAGTTGTTTCACGTTCTCACCACCTTATACTCAGCGGCCCAGCCAGCCGCCATCCGCGACCAGCACGTGGCCCTGTACATAGGCCGAGGCATCGGAAGCCAGGAACAGCACGGGACCCACCATGTCCTCGGGTTCCGCCCAGCGGCCCTGCGGAATCCGTTCGTCGATTTTCGGCCGCCGCACCGGATCAGCCAGCAGCGGCTCCGTGACCTCTGTTTTCACATATCCCGGGGCCAGCGCATTGACCGTGATTCCGCGCGATGACCACTCGTTGGCCAGGCTTTTGGTCAGTCCGGCCACGGCGTGCTTACTGGCCGTATAGGCCGGGGTTGTCCAGCCGCCCTGGAAACTCATCAGGCTGGCGATATTAACTATTTTCCCGTAGCCCTGTTTCAGCATTACTTTGCCGGCTTCGCGGCAGAGACGGAAGACAGCGTCGAGATTGATCCGCATCACCGCGTTCCAGTCCCGGTCGGAAAAATCCTCGCAGGGAGCGCGCCGGGTTGTGCCCGCGTTGTTGACCAGGATATCCAGCCTGCCCATTGCCTCGACCGTCCGCCCGACAACCTTTGCCGCGGTTTCAGGCTCGGCCAGGTCCTCGCGCATGACCAGCGTCCTGCGGCCCAGCTTCTCGATTTCCGCGCCGGTTTCAGCGAGCGCCTCTCCCCGGCTCACCACGGCCACGTCGGCCCCGGCGCTTGCCAGGCCTGCCGCCACCGCCCTGCCGATTCCGCGGCTGGCGCCGGTAACGAGCGCAACCCTACCTGACAAGTCGAACATACGCCCGATATCCATCAATTACAAACTCCATCCATCCAATATATAACCCGCTAACAGTCATTAAACAATCAAGCTGACTTAGGCTGAAGCTAAACTCCGGAAAGAAGATATACCAGAAAAAAGTCTCATTTACGCGATAACAACTTGCTGGACGACCTGCCCCGGACTCTCCATCAGTACAGTAATGTTTTACGAAGAGATGACATTGGCTAAATTATATAGCCAGCGCGGCAATTCTCCGATAAACTATAGGCATCTTTAAATGGATAATTATTCTGAATTCAGATTTTTATTAATTGGGAAGATTTTTTCCATTGTCACTATGCATAAATTAATAAGAGCAAATATGTTATGGAATAATGAGTCGAGGCCATAATCGGGCCTGACAATCATCCTCTTTTATCTGTTGAATGAATGTTTAACAAACTCTTGAAAAAGCTGGATGAGACAGATTTGTCTTTAGCCCGTGGTTCGATCAGCTCGATTGCGGTCAAGGTTTTCGGTCTTATAGCGGCCCTTGGCGCAGAGGTATTGCTGACCCGCAACCTGGGCCCCTCAGCTTACGGTGTATACGCCTTTGTGTTCCAGACACTGGCGATTCTCAGCGTGGCCGCTAAATTCGGCCAGGATGCTGTCTGCCTGAGATTTGTGGCAGCTTACCGCAGTTCCGGCAGATTCAGCGAGCTAAAGGGTATTCTGCGATTCAGCGGTACTCTGGCAGCCGCGTTGGGTTGCCTGATCGGAGCCGGACTGTGGCTTGTTTTCCAAAGGTACAGCTTTGTGTTTGACGCCGAGGTGCGCGAAGGTTTGGCAGTGGGGGCGCTGGCCATGCCCTTGATTCCTTTGCTGGCAGTCAGGGAGTCCGCCCTGCAGGGATTGAAATATCCAGCCCTGGGCCAAATTTCTTCCAGAATAATCTATCCACTTGCGCTGATTACTTTCCTGACAGCCAGCTTAGCAATCACCAGCCAGTTAGACAGCGGCCATGCTATCCTCTGCGCTGTAGCGGCCAATGTCGTGGCGATAGTATCGGTTATCACGCTTCTGGCCCGTAGTGTTCCCGGGGAGGTAAATAAGGCTGTAACTGTGCTTCGGCCGAAAGAATGGATAATAGTCGGGGTCGGGATGCTTTTGGTTTCCGGCCAGTACATTCTGATGAACCGGGTGGATATCTTGATGCTCGAGCCCATGGCGGGCAAGGAAGCCACCGGCATCTACGCCGTCTGCGTGAGACTTGCCTGGTTGGTCAGCTTTTTCATCCAGGCAGCCAGTGTGATTGCCGCTCCGCTGATTTCCGAGCTTTATTCATCTGGCCAGGCCAGTAAGCTGCAGCGTATTGTCCACTTAACGATTGTTATCTCGTCAGCTTGTTCGGCTGTTATATTTCTTGCTCTGGTCCTGTTCGGCGAGTTGGTACTTGGAGTATTCGGCCCGGCATTTCCGCGCGGCTACCAGGTACTGGTTATTCTGGCGGGAGCTCAATTGTTTAACGCCCTGACAGGACCCTCTGGATTTCTGCTCACAATGACCGGGCATGAACGGCTGTTGGGACTTTTAATGTTTACCGCCCTGGTACTGAACTGTACGCTTAATTTTATTATGATCCCTGCTTACGGAATGGCAGGCGCGGCTTGCGCCACAGGCATTACCACCGTACTCTGGAATACGGTTTCGGTTATCATGATACGGAAAAAAGTGGGCATTTATCCTGTATTGGGGCTCAGCCATCTTCCACCGCGCCAGCTAAACGGAGAAGGTTAATTTGGACAGAGAAACCAAAGAGCCGAGGGATCTGGCGGGCCGGGAACACTGGAAGCGATTCTGGGCCGAAGCCGGAGAGATGGATATCAGGCTGAATCCACGCACCCGGAACTTCAGCGACCTGCATAAACTTTTCGTGCGTTGCCTTCCCGGCACACGGGGAAAGAGATTTATGGAATTGGGGTGTTATCCGGGACGTTTTCTCTGGTATTTCGCCACTCATTTCGGTTGTCGGGTCAGTGGAATGGAATATGTGGAATCCTGCTGCCGGGCAACCGAAAAAAACCTCGCCCGGGAAAATATCCAGAGTGAAATTATAAACGCGGACTTGTTCAAATACGATCCGGGTTCAAATGAAAGCTGGGATATTATAGCAAGTTTCGGCCTGGTGGAGCACTTCGTTGACGGCGAGCTAATTATTCAACGACATTTAGAACTGGTAAAACCGGGGGGCCTGGTAATAGTAACCGTGCCCAACCTGCAGGGCCTGTACGGAAAAATCCTAAAAAAACTGGACCCGCGAACGTACAGTGTTCACCGGGTAATCAGTCTGGAACAATTGACAGGCGAGGCGCTTGCCTGTTCGGAGTGTGAAATCGTAGAAGCCGGTTACTATGGCAGGCTGGGGTTCGGTCACACCGGTTTGCGCGAGGCTGCCCGGGGCCTCGGGAAGCCAGTTGACCTGACAACTCGCGCCCTGTTATATGCAATGGAAAACACAGCTCAATACCTGTTTAAACCCTCTTCCTGTTTTTCTCCATACATAGCCCTGGTAGCTCGCAAACGCCCTGCATCATAACCTTGGGCGGCTACTGCAACTGGCGGTCTTTGCCAACCAGGTCTCTAAGCCGCTCATCCAGGGTGGCGCACTTGAGGAATGCGCGGGATCCGCCTTTGCGGTCGGTAACCTCAACGTTGACGAAAACCATGTGCTCGCAGCTGAACCCTTCCTCGCTGCTGCGCCTGCAATATATCGTCCGGGGCATGTGATTCCCGTCGGCCGGAGGATTGGCGGCGGCTGAATCATAGGGGCACCACTCGATAATTTCGTTCAGCTTGCCCGAGAAATCCTCGACAAGTATTTCATCCAAATCAAACAGGCCGGCCAGATTGGTGACAATTTCCATCTGCAGCCCGCCCTCACCGCGAAACAGCCGGTTCAGGCCGCTCAACAGATCGACCAGCCCAACGCGGCGGCGAAAACGCTCACCCAGAATCTTGATCTGTTGACCGGTGAAATTGTAGCGCAGCCCGTGCGGCAGGGCCGATACCATCTCGTCCGCCAGTTCGACGAAATAAAACAGCAGGGCGCTGCGGCTGCTGGTTTCATCGTGGTCGGGGCAGTGATGCCCGGAGATAATGTTGAGAATTTCGGCCCGATGGTAGCTGCCGACCGACAGGTCCTGCTGTCCCAGCAATTCGGCGGCTTTCTGCTGGTGTGCTTCAACGAATTCCCGCACCTCTTCCTCCGAGCAGTCATCCAGCCTCTGCATCCAATCGCTGAGTTCCGGATCGAACAGGCCGATATCGTGAAGCAGGGCCGCCGTGCCCAGGCTCATCAGCCCGATAATGGTCCAGCCCATTTTCAGCCCCAGGGCCAGCGCGAGCAGGGCAGCCCGTATATTATGCTCCGCGATCAGCTCGGCGGGACGCCTGGAAATTTCGCTGTTGAATTTTGACTCGTAGGCTATCTTGACGATACCGGGATTGGAAAACAGCATCTCCATAACCCGCAGCACTTTAACCTGAATCTGACCGTCGGAGAGGAAGTTGGGGTAGAATTTGCCGGAGGTCACCTGGTCCATGATCCGGTGCAGGTCTTCGGAGAGGATCTTGTGCACGTGGCGCAAGACGAAATCGTCGTCGTCCACCACTACCCTGTCTGGAACAGGTACGAACTGGTCGGAAAATTTCCGGATCGATTCGATAACCTTCGGGGTCAGTTGCCCGTCGGCCAACTCTCTGCGGGTGATAAGAAAACTGCCCGCCTTAAGCTCGATATCCCGTCCCAGTTTCATGCCGGGAACCAGGTGGTCTGTAAGCAACAGCATTACCGATCCATTTTTCATGATTTTTTAGAAAGAAATTTGTACAGCCGAGTTATATTTAAGCTTGTGCGGACCAATTAACAAGAATGAAATTACATATTTTTTTATGGATCTTGAAATATGACTTTCAAAGTGGCCGCTTTAGAGCAAATAACTCTATGTTATGATTTAACAGGAAAACAGGTAACCATCCGGCTGTCATGGACGGGAAAACAGCGATTTATTTATTCACCTGAATTAATGATACAGGTTCCGGCGAAAGACCCTGATGGTGTACTGGCGGAGATTATCCGGGAGATGATCTGCTCAAAAGGCGGACTGCGCGCGATTACCCGCCGTTACGTGAGATATACGCTTCGGTATGGGGGCAGGCGGCAATGCAAATCCCGCAGATTGTCCGGTTGGATCCTATCGCCACAGCCAGCCGGCGGGCGCAGTCCCGGCAGGCGACTGCATTGTACAGTTCCTCCCGCTCCATCCCGGCCCTCCATTCCACGCCCAGCGGAGCACCGGCCGGGCACTCCTCGACACAGCGGATACAGTCCCCGCATTCGGACTCCAGCAGTGGCGTTCCGGCCGGCAGCGGAGCATCGGTGAGCACCACGTTATAGCGGACCGCCGATCCCCAGCGACGGGTGACAAGCAACGCGCACTTACCGATCCAGCCCACCCCGGCCAGCGTGGCCACGGTCTTGTGTGGGAGATCGGTTTTCAGAGCGCTGCGGTCGCGGATGTACATCGACGGTTTCCCCGGTTCGGCCCTGTAGCCGTTGCCGATTAAAAAAGCGGCGCACTCTTCCGCCAAAAATTCCAGCTTCTCATTGGCCCTGTTGTACTCGGCGGCGTACTCCGGAGTCGGGCCGCGCCCGATCCCGGCGACAATCTCCGGGGCCAGGGCCAGCCCGATCAGCACACCAGTGGGCAGGCCCATTCTCGACCCGGCGGGCAGGATACCGAGATCAGCAAACGCGGTGAACGCAGCTCCCCGCTCCGTAACATATGAATCGAGCTTACTGCCGAGCTCGCCGGCTGTCATAATCCAACCCCCTGAAAATTTCCTGCGGGAACCTTTCGAGGGTAATCCTGACGGTCGTGCTTGAGGATGGGAATGCAAGGAGCAACACTTTATTATGAAACAGTCACTTCTCAGCAACTGAAAGTCTTCGCTTCCGGACGCTCCATCCACTCCGCCAGCGAGCATGCTTCCCTGTCCTTAGCGGATATCACCGGTTCTCCGCCGATCAAATCAAGGTACTCACCGGCGAGCGTTTTATCGCACAGGCTCCAGTCAAGCTCCCTGTCCAGCGGATTGACTCCGGATTCGCATGACGGGTTATAGACGGCGGTGCAGAGATACTCGATACGGGTCGGCGCGCTGAAAAAATTCCCGTGGGCGAATCCTGGCGGGACCCAGATCCACTCGTCGTAATCGCGGTCCTCGGCTCCGGGCATCTCGTAGGCGATAATCTTCCCCATCCTCGGCGAACCCGGGCGAATGTCGAGCGCCAGGTCCACCATCCGGCCATAGAGTGTACGCACCAGCTTGCCCATCGGCGGCTGCCACTGAAAATGAAGCCCACGGACTACACCGGTACGCGAAAAACTCTCGTTGAACTGGACAAACGTTTCCCCCTCAAGGAACCCCAACCCGTTGGCTGCGGTAAAATCGCTGCTTCGGAAGGTTTCGCTAAAAAACCCGCGCTCATCGTGGAACCGGCCGAACCGGACCACCTTGATTTCGGGCAAAGCCAGGGATTTGATTTCGAGAATTTTCATTCTGCTAAACCGGTCTGTTATTAAGGGCCACGGCGGACAGGGATCAAGTTACCATTCGCCTGCAAGGCAGTCAAGCCGGTTGGCGCCGAGGTGTCTGACCGGCAGAACAGCGAGGCGATTACTTCTTGCTATCGCAAAGAAAGCCCACCACTTTATGAGTTGCGTCTCGATCACATTAACCTCTCCACAACCTCACAGGCAGCCTGCCGTGGACAATCTAGTCAGCCTGTTTGCCGCTCTCGAAAGCCTGGTCTGGGGCCCCTGGCTGATCGTTCTGCTGCTGGGAACCGGCATTTTTCTTACCCTTCGCACCGGGTTCGTCCAGATCAGGAAATTCAAAGCCTCATGGGCCATGCTGTTCGCCGGAGCAGCGGGCAGGGAGTCCGGCGCTGCTAAAGAGGGAGACATCTCGCCCTATCAGGCGCTCTCCTCGGTTGTGGCCAACACGGTCGGGATGGGCAATATCGCCGGAGTCGCCACCGCAATTCATCTCGGCGGACCCGGTGCGCTGTTCTGGATGTGGATGACCGCCCTGGTGGGAATGTCGACGATTTACGTGGAAACATATCTCTCGGTCAGTTTCAGGGTCAA
>VRUH01000014.1:48292-95396 GCA_019456185.1 Candidatus Glassbacteria bacterium
CAAGGCGGATGACGGCTCGATGGCCGCTGGACCGATGTACTATCTCGCCCGCGGCCTCAAACATTCCCGGATGGGCATTCTGCTCTCCTCCCTGTTCGCGATCGCCGGCGGCGCGGCCTCGCTGCTGGGTGACGTGATGGTCCAGTCCAACTCGATAGCCCATGTTTTCCACAGCAGTTTCGGCGTGCCGGTGGTTATCAGCGGCCTCGCAATCGCCTCGCTGACAGCCCTGGTCACGATCGGCGGGATTAAGAGGATCGGGCTGGTAGCGGAAAAACTGGTGCCCGTGATGATCCTGCTCTTTATCGGCACCTCGCTGGTAATCCTGGCGTTGAAATTCAGCGAACTCCCCGTTGCGTTTCTGTTGATAGTCAAAAGCGCGTTCTCACCCTCGGCCGCGCTCGGCGGGTTCGCCGGCTGCGGTGTGATGCAGACTGTCCAGTTCGGGGTCAGCCGGGGCCTCTACTCCAACGAGGCCGGCTGGGGCTGCAGCCCGATTTACCACGGCGCCGCCAAAGAGGACAACCCCGAGCGCCAGGCCATCCTCTCGATGAGCGGCGTCTTTATCGACACGCTGGTGATCTGCACGATGACCGGACTGGTGATTCTCGTCTCCGGCGCCTGGACCGGCGGAGCCACCTCCACCGCCCTGACCGCCGCGGCGTTCGGCAGCGTGATCCCCCGCGGCGAAACGGTTGTGGCGCTCTGCTCGCTGCTGTTCGGCCTGAGTACGGTGTTCGTGGGCTGCTACTACCGGGAGCAGATCCTGCAGTTCCTGTTCGGGATGAAATTCTCGCGGGCGTTTCGCTACGTTTACGTGCTGCTGGTTTTTCTGGGCGCGGTGTTCCGGGTGGAGCTGGTCTGGAGCCTGACCATGATCCTGATCGCGCTGATGACCGTGCCCAACCTGATCGGCGTCGTGCTGCTCAGCGGGAGGGCGGCTTATTCTGTCGGGCGGAAAAACGAAAGCGGCCCGCCGCGATAACTCCCGGCAAGCCCGGTGGCCCGTAATATTTCGGGTGCCAGGCATGCAGGCCACCGGCCGTACAAGCATTTAAACGACTAATCCCTTCCCGGCTTCACTATAATCTCCTGTTCAACTTGTCCGTGCAAGAGAATCTATTGCTGAATGCAACCAGCTCCGGATTAGCCGTCCGCCGAGTTGAGGCCACACTGGTTTAACGGATTCCCAAATCACGCACAACGCATTGAATGATAAGATTGTCAAAAAAATATCGGAAAATGAAACATTTCTTGCAATCTCAAGGTACAAATGCAAGGACAGCATTCACACCGTCGCCCAAAGCGAGGTCATCCGCCTGGCAGTTGATGGCGATTTTCAGATATTGACTCGCTCCGAATCGCATAAAAGATAATCCCGATTTAACATACAACTCGTCGCAATTTCCGGAAATCCCACCTGTCTCCGGAGAAAATGGCAAATGCGAATCTTGTCCCGGTTCCTTATCCCACTCGTGATCCTGTCTTTCCACAGCCTTCCTTTAAAAGCTGAATTTGATTTGATCGGCAACGCCACGCTAAGCGTGCCAACCGGCGATCTGCGTAAATACTCGTACGGTTCTGTCGGGGTTGGCGGGACAGTTCGGGTGGCGACCAATATCAACAGGTACGCAAAAGTTTTTCTCCAGGGCGCCTACGCGGATTTCGGGCTCGAGAGGGGGTTTACGCGGCGGGATAATATTTTCTCGGATGCAGCACTGGAATCCGTAACTGATGCGTATTTCCTGAGCATTTGCCCCGGGATATCGTTTGGCAAGAATTTTGAGGGGATGATTACCTATTTCAATCTCGCCGGAGGAATAAACTATTACTCATCGCTCAGCCGGATCAACAGCAGGCAGTACAGCGAAATCAGCGAATACATGGAAAACAACGGGGTCACCTGGTGTGCCGGAGCCGGGGCCGGGATACGGCTGAAGACCTGGGAAGCGGATGCCGACGGTGAGTCGCATCTGATCGATGCAGTGCTGTTCGATTTCCGCTTCGATTACTTCCTGACCGGTGAAGTGGAATATCTGGATATGCGGACCGTGCGGTACAAGAGCAACGAACTGCAATATGACACTACAAAAAATTCAGGTGGACTGTTCCTGATCAATATCGGATTTGTCTTGAAGTTGTAATAAATCTTTTGCCCTTTCCACTTCAGGGAAGCCACCAAAGCTCCGGAGGCAGAGATGGATATTGTGAAGATCGGGAAAAAGTATCATTCTCTGGTATATTTGATTTTCCTTCCATTGATATTCGGGCCCAATTGCAATTCCCTCCCCCCCACATCGCCTCAGGACAGTGAATTTTTCGACCCGAGTTCTCTTACCTGGGAGACGGCCGAAGAGTTCTCGGCGCTGAGCGGCGACTGGTACAAGAATGGCGATTATTTCCTGACTCTCAACGACGACTCGGTTCGGATCAATAACTTAAAGCCATCGGATTGGTCGTTGTCCACCGCAGATTCATACTATCGACTGTCATATCGATGGGTATTTCTCTATTATGCCGTGTACTTCAAACAAATATCCGCGGACTCACTGCGATTTGTCGAGGCCGACAGCGCGGCTGCCGATCAGGCGGTAGCCAATTTGATGCCTGTAACCGGTAGATGGAGCGCTCTGACAAGCAGAGTAATCTGGAGGCCTTCCACCCTGTCATTGTCTCTGCTTGGCAACTGGCATGTCCGGGATGATTACCTGGAAATGAATATCGGCGAGGAACAGGTAACCCTGGATGGCGAAATCTGGTCTCTGGATGCGGTCCAGGTAACCAATCTTGCGAAAAGGCTCGTTTTAAGCAGGGCGGATTCAGTGATTGCAATCTATTACAGGGACGAGGAGCTTCTGACGGCCCAGATTATGCCTTGGGGCTCCGACGAATATATCCTGGACCGGAACGGCAACGTGACCGGAGAATGGCTGACACTGAAAAAGTGGTACGATTTTCTGGAGTTGAGCAGACTGCGGGACGGTGCAGTGTGGGATTATAGATTTGAATTCGACTCCAAGACTATTGAGGTTTCGAATGAAACTTCCCCGCAGGACAGCATTTTCAAGCAACAATCCCTGAATGGAGACATGGGCGTACTCGTCGAGGGCGAAATCGCCGACACGGCCGACCAAGGTTCTTTTCTGTTAAGGGTCTCCTTTGATATCTCAACCGATGAAGGCCTGTACCGCCATTTCCGCTATAACCCAACCAAGGAACTCCTAGCGGACTCTTCGTGGTCTACGCAGGGGGAGAATATTGAAAATATATTTTCCGTTGTGCTGGAGAACGATAACCTGTGGACCGAAACTCCGGAGGGACGGGTCTTTTTCGCCCCGCGCAAAGTGGATATCAACTCCAGGATCAGTCTTTACATGTTCACGTATCCATTCGACCCGGCATTGTCCCATTTCCCCGACACTAACGGCCTTAACGCTTCTCTCCAGTTGCCATACGAGATACCGTCATCCCCTGACCCAGTCTCTATCGATGGTTCGGGTATAGCTATACAAGGGACGAACCGTATCTACATCGTCGGTGGAGAAAGGGACTCATATGCCGAAATAAGAGCCTCTGATGGTATGATTAAGATTCAGTACTCGCTGGGCAGTTATGACCGCCGTTACTGGATGCGGTCCGACAGCTACAAGAATCCATTTATCCGTGAATACAAGTACACCTGTACCCTTAGCTCCTTTTATGCCGGGGGCTCTGGTGGATGATTTGCGGGAGATAGACCTCGTCTCCTTTCCAAAAGTTTTAACCCAGTCTCTAACTTATAAACTGGATCAACTTTGGAGGCAGCCTCACAACTCCTCGCCTCGGCGGCCGTCTGGACTCGCCTAGCTAAAACACCTCCACGAGGCCCAAGCTGTCCGTATGGCCGCAGCCTATCACAACAAGCCTCTGGCGCGGCGGCTGATTTTAGCTGATATTGACCAGAGAGGATAGCCTGCCATGAAAAAACGATATGCCAATATCTGTTTTCTGCTGGCTGTGGTCTGCGCCGCGCAGCCCACCGGATTGCGCACGCTGAAGGCTCAGAATGCCGCCGGAACCGTCCCGGATACTATCTATGCTAAAACCACCTATACCTACAAGGTTGCGGGGCAACACGAGATTAATGCCGACGTTTATCGCAAGCCAGGCGATGAGATTCTGCCGGCTATCCTCTGGATACACGGCGGCGCACTGATTTTCGGCACTCGAATCTGGATTCCTGTCGATCAACTGGAAGCTTATCTCAAGGCGGGATTCGCGGTAGTAGCGATTGACTACCGCCTGGCGCCGGAAACCAAGCTGCCGGAAATCATCGAGGACCTGAAGGACGCCTATGCCTGGCTGCGGGCCGAAGGCCCCGGACTGTGCGGGATCGACCCGGAGCGGATAGCGGTGGTGGGCCATTCTGCCGGCGGATACCTCACCCTGATGTCCGGCTTCTGCCTGGACCCGCGCCCTGACGCCCTTGTCGCGTTTTATGGCTACGGGAATATCACCGGTCCCTGGTATTCACAACCCGATCCTTTCTATAACCGAAGTCCGGCAGTTTCGAAGGAGCAGGCATTCCAGGCCGTCGGCGATACAGTTATTTTCAGAACCCCGTCAGCAACCCCCGCCCGGGAGCGGGGTAAATTCTATCTCTACTGCCGGCAGCAGGGTCTCTGGCCGCAACAGGTAGGCGGACACGACCCGGCCGATCTGGACTGGTACGCCGCCTTCGAACCCCTGCGTAACCTCACCCCGTCATACCCTCCGACTGTCCTGCTCCACGGCGAAAAAGATACGGACGTGCCTTTCGAGCAATCGGAGAGGATGGCCGAAGAACTCAAGCGTCACGGGGTCGCATTCGAATTCATCCGGCACCCTGCCTGGGGTCATGGCTTCGATCATGTCGGCCTTGATGACACCGGGGTTCAGGAGGCATTCGACCGCGTCCTGGCTTTCCTCCGGGAGCACGTCAGGCCCTAGTAGTCAATGCACAAAGGGTGCACCCCTAGAAGGTATCACTTCGGAAACAGCTCCCGTAGCTCATCAGCCGCTTTATTGCGAATTCACCAATAAAAGAGCGATTTTCGGCAGGATTATTCATTCTTTTTAACAAAAACCGCCGTGACAAACAAAACAAACGTTAAAAACAAGCCCACGGCCAGCAGTCCGGCAGAGGTGGTGGCAATCAGCGAGAGAGACTCTGTTGCC
The DNA here is from genome assembly GCA_019456185.1 of Candidatus Glassbacteria bacterium. Lineage (NCBI taxonomy): Bacteria > Candidatus Glassiibacteriota > Candidatus Glassiibacteriota bacterium. The sequence continues at coordinate 53,489 of VRUH01000014.1, forward strand.
TCGTGCGTACTACCCAGCCCGGGAGCTTTCATGCCGGCAAACATCCAGAACGATGAGTAACCGAGCGCCCCTGCTCCCAGGCAAATCGAGGCAACATCTGTTAGTTTGCCTCCAGGGCAGAAAAGCATCATTATTATTATCAAGACCAGAGAAACTATGCCAAGACCGTTTGCGTGGATATGCGACATTTTGAATAAACCGCCTGACATATTGAGGACACTTCTCATTGAATCAATATCATTATTATAAACCGTATCAAACACGGCTTCAGCATTGGATTTCAGCACATCTTTGATAATTTCCTCGGCACCCCCAAATATTATCCCGATAGAAAAACCTAACGAGATTGTCAAAAGCGCAAGTAAAATGCCGATCTTTACCGGTCGAGTCGTTTTCTTGGCTAAGTCAGTCAATTCCACCTCCTTTGACAAGGTTTGGAGTTTCTTGTGAAAACCACCTCCGCTTTCAGTGGGAACTTTCTCTAAAAGGCAGTTTTCAGCTCAGACGCCACGATATCTGCTTAGGTCATTGGCAGGCTCTTCGATAGTGAAGAATTGATAATCATAAGGCATCTCGATTAGCGTTCATTATGATGGATCATCGCCGACGTGCTGCTTCCATTTTTGATATTTTCATAGCTTTTTCCTTCGCGATTGCTATCCTGCGTCCTAGGTATGTCAGACTATCTACATCAATTTTACCCTATTTCGTCCGATTTTATCCTACTTGGTTATAATCTCAAGTCAAAACAAAGACGCCGTATTTCCCTACAAACTCAAGAAAATACGGCGTTTAAACATGGTGGAGCTGAGGGGGGTCGAACCCCTGACCTCTTGAATGCCATTCAAGCGCTCTCCCAACTGAGCTACAGCCCCACTGAATTCGGCACTCTTAAGACCGTTAAAATACTTGGCTCAACCCGGTCTGTCAAATAATATTCCGCTAGTAAAAGTAGACTTCCTCAATCATCGCGCCATAATTCAGCAGGTCGTAATCACCGACACCGGTGCGGTCCATGAACACCAGGTAAGTGTCTCGCGAGTCCATGTAGTTCCAGACTTCCAGATTCCGTCCCGCGCCGCGCATGGCGTACCTGTCGCGCCAGTCGGGCGGGCCGAGCCTGATCCAGGTTTCGCCCATCTCGGTTTTCCAGCCGGGAAGGAGAATCGAGCCGAAATTCTCGTTGGCGTAGCGGATTCGCTGGAAATACTGTGCTCGGCTCTCCTGCTCCAGCGTCCCGTTTTGTTTATCTACAGCGGCCCAGAAGCTTTCCCACGCTTCCAGCCGTTCGTCGGCGGCCCGCTGTTCAAACTCCCCGCGGATATCGTCCCTGGCGATATACCGCAGGTAATTGACCGACTCGCTCCAGTTGTTCAGCGCCCACTCGGCGCTGCCGAAATTATCCGGCATCTCGACTTCTTTAACCGCGTAGAGCGGTATCACCGCCGTTATCAGCAGCGGCGCCACGAGGGATGCAAGAATCCTGCTGCGTATCATCATCCCCTCCCTGTTGAAGTTAAAAACCGCCCCCCTGTCCTCTGTCGCCAGTTCTGAATATTATTACCCCCCTCAGGCGTGATTTGTTCATACCGGAGCGCACCACTTCCGGTCAGCCGCACGCAAGCTCGCCTGCAGTTGTATCTTGAATTCCGGCTCCACAAGTTTTACTGTTCCAGAGTCTGGCATTGCGGGCAGATAAAATTGAATTGACGAGCCGGGGGACAGCGCCCGGCTGATTATTCAGCGCATTGAGACAATTCCAAAACCTCTAATTGATTTTCTGCGGACAACAGCATTGGATGACCCGGCTGCACAAAATACCGATCCCACCGTCACCGTGCTGATGTCGGTGTACAACGGCCAGCGGTTTCTTGCCGAGTCGATCGAAAGTATTCTCGGCCAGTCGTTTGGCGGCTTCGAGTTTCTTGTTGTCGATGACGGTTCGACCGACTCCAGCAACGCGATAATCCAGGAATTCGCCCGCGCCGACCAGCGGATCAGGATTCTGCGCAACGAGACCAACCTGGGCCTGACGCGTTCGCTGAACCGAGGTATCGCCGAGGCCAGGGGCCGGTATCTGGCCCGCCAGGATGCGGATGATGTTTCATTGCCGGAGCGGCTGGAATGCCAGACAGACTTTCTCGAAAGCAATCCGGAGGTGGGCGTGCTGGGCAGTGGATGCCTGCTTATCGACGAGGCGGGCGAGGTAGTCGGCGAGCGGACCCCGGTCCCCGATTCGCGGCGTTTGAGAACCGAACTGATTGTCAAGAACCACGCCCTGGTGCATACGTCGGTGATGGTCCGCACGAACCTGCTCAGGAATGCCGGGGGCTACGACGAAACAATCCGCTATGCCCAGGATTACGACCTCTGGTGGCGGCTGTCCGGCAGGACCGAGCTGGCCAATCTGGAACGCAAACTCGTCAAATGGAGAGTTTCGGGTGCGCAGATCTCTGCGGGCGACAGAGCGGGCCAACTCGAATGCATGCTGGAGACCTCGACAGGGATAATCGGATCATTACTCGGCGAGAATGCATTACCGGCTGAACCGTACCGTAGATTCTGGCTGGCCTGCAACAGCGACGCACTCGAGGACCTGCGTCCCGGTGATATCGATCTTTTAAAACCATTGTGGGATTTGTTGTCAAGTGATAAGGGCTGCCCGCCCGCGACGATCGGTTCTATCGAACAACTGGTTTATCGTCTGATCAGATCACGCGGCTACGGCGCGGCTCTCCGTCTTTCCGGGATTCTCAAATCTTACTTCAATAACCCACTCCGACTGACATCCGTGGCCGCCAGTATCCTGCGAAGTTTTCTGCCGCGAGCCTGACAGAATTCCCGCCTGCCGAACCTATTCATCACCGCCGCCGGTTGTAACACTCATGACTTGAATATTGCCGGCTCCGGGATTAACTTGCCCGGGACAGGCGGCCGTCATTAAGCAGCCGCAGTCTGACAGGGCAAATCTAGGGGCTGGAAAAAGAAAAATCAACGTTTGGAGCACCTGCGATGGTTGTCGAAACTATCACCTGGCTGGGTAATGCGCCCGGCGGCAGGGTTAAACTGATCGACCAGACATTGCTGCCCGGAGAGGAAGTTTATCTCGAACGCAGTGATTACAGGGATATCGCCGATGATATCAGGCGGCTGGCCGTGCGCGGAGCACCGGCGATCGGCGTGGCGGGAGCACTGGCAGTGGTGTTGGGGATGCAGGGCGGGACAGCGCTGGCCCCGGCTGCTTTCCGCGCGAGACTGGCCGAGGTCCGCGATGAGCTGGCAGGCACCAGGCCGACCGCGGTCAACCTGTTCTGGGCTATCGACCGGGTGAAACGGGTGGCGGACAATCTGGACCGGAAGACTCCATCGGCTGAAATACTCTCGGCGCTTGAGCGGGAAGCTGTCGGGATCATGCGCCAAGACCGCGAGCTGTGCCGGGCGATCGGCGAGCACGGCGCTCCGCTGGTGGCCGACAGCAGCCGGGTGCTGACCCACTGCAATGCCGGTGCGCTGGCGACCGCGGGAATAGGCACGGCGCTGGCCGTAATCTACGTGGCCACCGAGCAGGGACGGCACCCCTCGGTATGGGTCGACGAGACCCGTCCCCTGCTCCAGGGTGCCCGGCTGACAGCCTGGGAACTGACCCGTGCCGGCGTTCCCGCCACGCTGATCTGCGATAATATGTCCGCCAGCCTGATGGCCGCCGGGAAAGTGGACATGGTGATCACCGGCGCGGACAGGATAGCGGCCAACGGGGACACGGCCAACAAGATCGGCACTTACGGCGTGGCCTGTCTGGCCGAGCGCCACGACGTACCATTTTATGTGGCAGCGCCGTTCAGCACGTTCGACCTCGAAATTCCCGACGGGAGCCGGATCCCGATCGAACAGCGCGACCCGGCCGAGGTCACTGCTCCCCGCGGCGTGCAGTTCGCTCCCGAGGGTATGGATGTGTTCAACCCGGCGTTCGATGTCACTCCGGCGGAACTGATCGCCGGAATAATCACCGACAAGGGCGTGCTGAGACCTCCGTACACCGAAAGTATCCGTCACGCCCTCGCCGGTTGAGCATCGGCTACTGCTTATAGCGCTTCTGGTAGAAGTTTTGAATCCGCATTCGCAGTTCGGGACTGATCCCGTCGCGGTGCCACAGGTGGCCGTCCTGGCTGTAAACATATTTTTCGAGCAGTTCTTCGGCTTTCTGCTCGCCGGCGGCTTCCTTAAGTTCGGGAATGAACTTGATGTAGAAGTGCTTGGCCACCTCATACATCCCGTGCCACCAGGCGTAGTCGGGACCCATCATCGAGGCGCCGTGGCGCGCCCTTCGGCCCTCATGGTGCCACAGCTCCCACCAGGTCCACTCAATCGGGTCGTCGAAGTCAGCCTTGGTAATTATGCCCTCGTCCTTCAACTCCTGTATGATTGCCCTGCAGGGTTTGGCGAACTTTTCGTTGTAAAGCTCCACCAGATTGTCGTACTGAGTGTAAAAGCTTTCGACAAAAGGCTCGGCGTGGCACTGGGTGCAGAGCTGGGCCATTTTATCCCGCCTGTCCTGCCAGGTTAAGACAGCCTCGACTTTCTTGTTCTCGCCCGATTTCGTCTTGTGCATCGCCCCCACATCCGGAAGCTCGGGAGCTTCTCCCAACAGGTCCTCTTTCGAGTAATCCTCGTAAATAACCATGTTCAGCTTATCGGAAACCGGCGGGCGCAGAGTCCAGGAAATCCGCTGGCCCACATCATGTGTCACCTGTTCGCTGCCGCCCGCGCCCATATGGCATGAGGAGCAGGTGGGTCCGGTGAAATAGTCCCTGCCGGCCACCCACTCGTCACGGTCCAGGTTCATTTTCTCGCGGTTGGCGTGGTAAAGGATGCCATGCTTTGATTCGTTCCAGACTTCAATCTGGGGATGATCGGGACCCAGGTGGCACTTGCCGCAAGCTTCCGGCTGGCGCGCCTGCTCGACACTGAACGAGTGGCGGGAGTGGCAGGCCGAGCACGATCCCTTGGATCCGTCCGGGTTGATCCGTCCCATGCCGGTGTTGGGCCACGTGTCGGCGGTTGGGCGCCCGCTTTCATCGACAGCCACTTCCGAGCCGTGGCACTGCCTGCAGCCGACAACTACCGCGGGCGGTCCGCCCACAACCTCGCCCAGCAGGTTGTCCAGCGAACCAAGAATATCCGCTGCCTTTGCGTGGTGGGAGCCTTTCTGCTGATTGAATTCGGTTTCATGGCAGATCGAGCAGTCCCTGGGAGAAACAATCACCGATATCAGTTCGCCGTAGTGCTCGAACCCATCCGCATCCTGCTTCTCGGCTGTGTGGCAGGCGATGCAGGTGACATCCTGTTCGGCGTGTTTCGATGACTCCCATTGAGATACGATACCGGGACTCTCCTGCCTGTGACATTCGATACAGGCGGTATCCTGAGCTTCAAGTGATGAAGGTGCCATAAACAGGTTCGCGGCTGCGATTACCACGGAGACCGCCGTTACGGTTGCGAAACGAATTGTGGTTGACGGCATTTTACTCCTCCCATGTGAAAAGAAATCGGCGGTTTTTTTCAACGACTCGAACGACAAGAAGTAAAGCTAGAATTTGACGGTTACCATGTGGTAGACCCACCACGCAGTACGGTCTCCCCTGGTTTTTTTGAAGACATCACCCGGGGAGAACACGCTCAGGCCGAAAACGTTACCGACCCCTTTACGCGTATTGATCCCGAGGTTCAAATCTATCTCGGTGCCGATATCCGTGTCTCCGCCCGCATCCTGCTCTGCATTGCGGAAGAAATGGAGATCACACCTGAGCAGGCATTTCGGATGAGGATTCACTTCGGCCTTGAGCATGTAATCCACCAGGCCCCTGTTGCCAGTATGGGCCGGGATGTTCAGGAAATAATCCATCTGCCCGTAGAATTTGTGATTTGTGGCGTAGAGCGTATTGAAAGCTTTTATCTCGCCGGCGGAGGGATCATCGTCTCCCGATAGGAAATCTACCCCGGCCGACAGGCGCGGCTTTGCCGGAGAGTTAAACGTGTACCCGGCCGAGGCAGCGAGCAGATACGCGCTGATATCCTCGCCAGCCTGTTCGCCACGCTGTACGGCTGTTTCGAAATCGTAGCCGAAACCGCCCACGCGTCCGGTGGCATGAAAACCTATGGTTTGCCTGCTGAGGAGCTTCATCCCCGCCGAATTTTTTACGCCGTCAGTTTCTGCGATCAAATAACCGCGCGGTACGAATTGTGGAGACGCCTTGATTTCCAGATCGATCCCGTAGATCGATTGGTCCAGGTCCTCGCCGTTTTGATAATTCTCGGCCAGCCTGGCACTCCAGAATTCCACCTTCGCCGATTCAGGGTCGTAGATCACCCGCGCTCCATCGAACGAGCGCCCCACGTTGTCCCAGCCCACCGGGCCCACCAGCCTCTGTCCGCCGAACAACATTTCCATTCTGCCGGCAGTCACACTCAAACCCTGCGCGCCGAACAGGTTGTTGAACGTGACGTAACCCTGATGCAGATCGATGTTGTCCTGGGCAGACAAGGTGGAAACCTCTTCGCCGAACGTCCGTGAGTCCTGAAACTGGACAAACGCGGTCACGTCATCGGCCAGCTTGAAATCCAGTCCAAGCCTGGTCCGCAGAAGTGAAAATTTGTTCGCGTCGCTGGCCTGATTAAAGTCCTTGGAGTCCACCTCGCTTCGCAGCCTTATTTCTCCGTTAACAGTCAGACGGTTTTCAAGCGCCGCTAGCTGGGCAAAAGAAGAACTGGAAACCGTCAACAGAATCAAGACAGTCCGCCTGATTATGACGTCAATCGTCATCGCATCATTCTCCATAGCTTCAGTTGTTCAGTGGTGCGAATTGCAGTCGCTTCAATGAAAGGTAAGCACAACCGTATCACTCAGCAGCGATACGGAAGATTGCGGAACAACATAAACTGTTTATCCGCGAAAAACAACATTTATGACTTCCTTATCTTGTATTCTCTTTTAGCCCATGCCATCCTTTGATCGGATTTTCTTTGACAAGGTGTTTTGATTGCTTATATAATGCGGCATAGGCAACTTGGATTTAGCTTTGACCGGTTTACCGTTCCCTTAGGTCGATCCCAGGCAAGTCCTTACAAACGGGGAAGTTACCCCGTCGCAATAGAGGAAAGCATTACCCCAGCACCCCGCCCCGGTCGGAGTACTGCCTGTTGATTTGAGCAAGGCACGGCGGCCCCTCCACAGGAGCGGATACTATCCATCAATTTTTTGTATCCGGAGGTGTCAGTGAACAAGCTCAAGGAGAAACTCGCAGCCCAGATTCCCGCCCTGCGCGATGAACTGAAGGGTCTGATCGGCAACAACAGCGACAAAAAGATCAGCGAAGTGACCGTGCAGCAGTTATGGGGGGGAATGAGAGGCGTCAAGTCGCTGTTTTGCGACACGTCGGTGGTCGAGCCGGAAAAAGGCCTGATCATCCGCGGCAAATCGATTCTCGAACTTGCCGACCGCCTTCCCGAAGAAATTTTTATCCTCCTGCTCACCGGTGAACTTCCCAGTAAAGACGAACTAAAAGACTTCCAGGCAACACTGGACAGCCTGCCGCCGGTGGAGGAGTACGTGTGGGATATCCAGCGCTCTCTGCCGGCCGATACGCACCCGATGATACGTCTTAGTATCGGCATTCTGAGCCTGGAGAAAAACAGCAAGTTCAGGGCGCGCTATACCGAGGGGATGCAGAAGGCCGATTACTGGGAGCCGGCGCTTGAGGACTCGATGGTCCTGCTGCACAAAATTCCCGAGCTGGCGGCGGGAATCTACCGGATCCACACGGGCAAGGGCGATCCGCTCCATCCAAAGACCGGTCTGGACATGGGCGCCAACTATGCTTACATGCTGGGAATTCCCGATCCAAACGGCGAGTTCGCCAACCTGATGCGCCTCTACCTGGTGCTGCACAGCGACCACGAAGGCGGCAATGTCAGCGCGCTGACCACCCACGTGGTTGGCTCCGCACTGTCGGATCCGTACTATGCTGTCAGCGCCGGCCTGAACGGGTTGGCCGGCCCGCTGCACGGTCTTGCCAACCAGGAATGCCTCGATTTCGTGCTGCATATCGAGGAACGTTTCAACGGTGTGCCCAGCGAACAGGAACTGATCGACTTCTGCTGGGAAACGCTCAACAGCGGGAAAGTGATCCCCGGTTACGGCCACGCCGTGCTGCGCACCACCGATCCGCGCTTTACCGCTTTCCGCGAATTCGGCCTCAAGCACTGCCAGGATTCCAAGCCGTTCCAGATCGTGGACATGATGTTCCGGCTGGTGCCGGATGTGCTAAAGGAGCACGGCAAGGCCAAGAACCCCTACCCCAACGTGGACGCCGGCAGCGGCTGCCTGCTCTACTATTACGGCCTGGCGGAGTTCGATTACTACACCGTGCTCTTCGGCGTGTCGCGCGCGATGGGTATGCTGAGCCAGCTGGTAATCAACCGGGCCATGGGCGCGCCGATTTTCCGGCCCAAGTCGGTGGGCCGGGGTTGGGTCAAAAGTCAGGTAAGTTAATGGTCGGCAAAAAGAATAGCATTACAAAAAAGCGGCGGGTGGACCACCCGCCGCTTTTTTGAGATATACCGGCTTTATCAGGAATCTTCGTGGGAGGAGTAGGACTCGTACATCAACCCGCCCCCGTCGGTTGAGTCCACTTCGAGGTAATGTCCCTTGGAAAGCAGCAGGTATTCCATGCGCTGCTGCTCGCGGGTGCCGATCATGATATCCCGCTCCACCGAACCCGCCAGCTGGTCCACGGTATCCACTTTCCGGAGTTTCATATAGGCGGACAGCGAATCCAGCAGATGAGCGGCCTGCTTAAGGCCGTCGCGGTAAAACAGGGAGCAGACCTGGACAGTCCTGGCACCGGCCAGAATGTATTTAACGAGCGCATCGCCGCTGTGCACCCCGCCCGAGGCGGACAACTGCACTTTGGGCATCAGTTCGTGAAGGATCGTGATCCAGCGCAGCGGATAGTAAAGCTGATGGCCCGAGGTTAAACCCTGCTCGCCCTTGCTGCTGAACGCCTTGCGGCTGTTGAGGCTGATATCCAGGCCGCTCTGCCGGTTGAACACCACCAGCGCATCGGCTCCCGCATCGACAAGTTTTTTCGCCGTGCTCTGCGGAGTTGTCAACTGGCCGCTCATCTTGACCGCCACGGGTATCTTGACCTTCGAGGCCACCGCAGTGACAATTTGGCGGAAACTGTCCTCAGCCTGCTCCGAGGTCAGCTCCAGGTCTATCGATGGAACCGAGAGATTGAGCTCGATCGCGTCCGCCCCGGCGCCCTCGAGCTGGGCGGCATAATCCACCCACCAGCGCGATTCGGCGCAGTTGACCGATGCGATCACCGGGATACCTGTCTCCTTCTTGGCTTTTTTTATCTCCTCGCAGTACTGCTGAGCGCCGTAGACCAGGCCCACATCGGCCCTGAAATACTCGCTGGCCTCGGGGTGCGTGGAAAAGAAATCGTCGAACGTGTTGTCCTTGCGCCGGATATCTTCCTCGAAGATGCTCTTCATCACCACCGCCCCGGCGCCAGCCTCCTCGCACTGACGGACCAGGCTGGCGTTACGAGTCAGTCCGCTGCTGGCGACAATCAGCGGATTCCGCAATTTCAATCCCAGGTACTCGACAGACAGCTCCGGCATGGCTCACACCCTCTCTGACTGATAACTCGATAAAAACAGCAGACATAATCTGGTCAGCTTATCCCGCACAGACCGGGCCGCGGGGACACGCGCCAGCATTAATTTAAGCAAAAAATAACTGCAACTCCAGGGAAGATGTTTGAAACGTGGCTTGTCTCAACAGGGCTCCAAGGAGCTTCCGGTCTGGAAACCAGGTACCAGCTACTAATTCTAGTACACTCTCCAACAACAATATCATGGTTACCGACAGCATCGACGTCAGTTACCGCGTTTCCGATGGATTCAAATCAGTATCAGTCTTTCTGGCGGTTCAGCGCTTGCTCGATCTTCAATGCGATAATTTCCCTCACCCGGTAGACAGTCCGGGGATCACTGGTAAATCGGGTGGTCGATACGGCTACTTCCCCGGCAATGTGCACTTCTCCCTGCAATTCCGCCAGCAGCCTGAGATATTCGTAGTCCTCCAGACCGTCCCTCAGATTGGCCAGGCGGATCGAGGCCAGAGGGTTGCCGCCTGGTCCGGGATAGGTAAGATAGCCATCCCCGTTGTAATTTCTGAAAGTGTTGGCCGTCCAATTTCCGCGCAACTGCGGAAAGCCCTCGTTTTCTCCCCAGCTGTTGGGACTCCAGTATTCGAAGCCGGTCACGCCGGTTTGCCAGCAGATCCAGCCCAGCAGCCGGCCGTCGATGGCCGGGTATTCGAGGAAAAAGTTCGGCCGGTCCACCGGGTAGCAGCAGACGGCCAGCCAGGCTTCGTCCCCGTCGGCCACCCGTTGCTGCACCTCGGTCTTTTCGTACTGGGCCACGTAAACATCCCAGGTGTCCGCGAAACCAGCCATCGCCTTTACCCCCTCCGGGATGTTCAGGCATTGTATCACCCTGAGTTCCTGACTAACGCTTTTAACCAGCTCGTACATCTGTTTGGCCTGAGGCCAGTGTTCCCTGCCCACTTCGTCGTAATTGTAGACGTAGGCCTTGCCGTCCAGCCAGCCTCGCGGGCCGAAGCGCCGCACGTAGCTTTCAAGTTTTTGTACAAGTTCACGCTTGTAACTGGCAGAATATTCTTCCTCACCCCTGCGCTTGAGGTTGGGTATGACGTGCAGCAGGAAGGCGTTCATCCCGCGCTCCATGCAGTAGGCGATATCCTCGTCCGTCAACTCGATGTTGCCGCCCGGTCCCAGGCGGTGGCTCAGCAGCAGGTCGTACATCTTCCTTTTAGCCCGGACCGCTTCCGGACTGCCCCTCCGGTAACCGTAATAGCTGGACAGGTCGCTCACCCAGGTCAGGGTTTTGATCGACGGCGTGCGCGGCAGGTCGAAACCCCATACCCGGAGCTTTACCGGTACTTCCCTGCTTCCTCCCCCATCCGTCGACACTTTGATGGTAGCATAGTAATAACCCGCGGCTGTCCCGCGCGGGACATGGACGGTTACCCAAACGGGCTGAATTTCGCCCGGGGCCAGGTCGAAACTGCCGGTTTCGAGCAGCGGGTCGGGCCACCAGCCGATAGAGCTGTCGTACTTGTCACAGACAACGGTGGTGTGAACGTAGCCGACAGGGTTGAAACTTACACTTACAGGAGAACTTTCGTCTTTTTCGAACCCGAAACCCTCCGTCCTGCTGCGGATCGACCTGAGAGTGTCCCGGTGGCCTTGAATCACCAGTTGGAACGATTCGTACTCGCCTCCTGCCACGGCAAGTTCAACCGTATCTGCGGCTTCAAAAAGTTGCTGCCTGTCGAAATAGACTTTCTCCATGCTCGATGCTACGCCCAACTTGAATGTCACCTGTTCTCCGCGGCAATCAGCTAACACTCCCAGACAATACAGGGAGATTGCAAATAACACGGATGCGGTTTTCAATGTTGAAGTATCTCCAGTTTTCGGGAGTATTATTGTTCCTGTTCATATCCGCCGTGAATCAGAGTTTTTACCGTCAAAGCGTAGTTTTGTACATGGACTGCAAAATTCATAAAGATTTCCGACTCATCGTGAAAAAACGATTGTCCATTCGACTAATTTTTCCTAACCTTGAAAAGCTATTTCAAGCAAGCCGTTATTGACTTTTTGAAAAAGGATATCGGCATTTAATCGTTTTCCTTTTCCGGGGCAGGATATTTTTCGTTCAGGTAGCTGACAATCCCGTCCCATTCCGGGCTGTTCCAGATCAGCCCCTCTTTGCCTGGCAGCTGCCCGATCAACCGCCGGGCGTATTCGATCCGCTCATCGGTCATCGGGTGGGTGCTGAACAGGTTCGCCCATATCGATGGTTCCGATTCCCGCCCGGCCTTGAGCATCTTGAACATCTCGACCATCCCGTTCGGGTCGTAACCGGCCTCGTACATCGTCACCAGCCCGTCGTAGTCGGCCTCGCGTTCGGCCTCGCGGCCGTAGTAGAGCAGCCCGCCAGTGGTAAGCAGGTTGGCCACCAGGTTCGCCGTTGCTCCTCTATCACCCACGACAATTTCGGTTATTCCGCCTACAATATTCATCTGGGTCAGGCGTTTCATGCTGTGCTGGTGCACCACATGGTTGACCTCGTGGCTGATCACGCTGATCAGCTCCGCCTCTGTTTTGCTTTTACGGAACAAACCGAGGTTTATATAACAATACCCGCCTGGGATGGCGAAAGCGTTGACCGTCTCGTCATTTACCACCGTGAAAAAATACCGGATGTCCCTGCGCCTTGAGTGTTCGATCAGCGCCCGGCCGCGCGTGGTGACAAACGAGTCCAGCCGGGCGTCGTCCAGCATCTCCTGCTGCTTGCGGATTTCCTTGTCCAATGCGTTGCCGAGCTGAACTTCCTCGCGGGTGGAATACATGTTGAGATTCTGGATCGCACTGCAGCCTCCACCCGCAAACATCATGACTGCAGCAGCGAAAAGCGTTGCCCACACTCTTTTTATCATCATTGCCATCATCCTTCGCTCTTCGTCTGCCTTGACAATTTTGTCCAAACAAGCAACTTAGGGTAATATACAATTATCGCCATTCACATTCAAGCCGGACATCTGTTCGTTTTTCTGTAATTCCACCCGTTGAAAGGCCCGCTATGCCCCGGCAGGACAGATACGAAGGCCTGGCACCCTATTACGATATCTTTATCGACTGGCCGAAGCGGCTGGCGCTTGAAATACCGTTTATCATCGAAACACTGGCGGGTAATCCGACCGGGAAAAGCTGCCTGGATATCGGCTGCGCAACTGGCAGGCATCTTCAGCGGCTGGCGGCCGAGGGACTCTGTCCCGAGGGCATGGAACCCTCTCCCCACCTTCGCAAGCTGGCGCTGCGCAACCTGCCGGAAACACCGGTCCACGAAGCCGGCATGGAAAACCTGCTCGAAGTGGCGGAACGTCACGGCCCCTGGGACGTGGTCACCTGCCTGGGCAATACCCTGCCCCACCTGGAACCGCCGCTCAGGGAACCGTTTTTCAGGGGCCTCTTCCTGGCTCTGAAACCGGGCGGAAGCGCGGTGATCCACCTGCTGGGGTACGACAGGATCATGCGCGACAGACCGGACGGCCTGCTGGAGAAAAACGCTGAACGAGATGGCCACAGTTACAGCTTTTACCGGGAGTACTCCTATACCGGCGATGGGATTGTTTTTTCACTGCGGGTTGTTGTCGATGGCGCCGAGGTGGCGTCGCAGCGGGAAATGCTCCATCCGCTGACCGGGGATGAACTGCTAAAGCTCTGTAGCAGGGCGGGCCTGAAAACCGTCGCCCTCTATAACGGCTTCAACAGGACCAAAGCCTACACTGCCGACAGCGCCAATCTGGTAGGTGTTATCAGCAGGTAAGCATTGACATTGAGCCCCATGACCCGGCAGTGAAGCGTGCATTCAGGCGGTTTCTTTTTTTTCTGGCTAATCGGCTTTAGTCGTTGATATATTCCCATGTCAATTTTGTTCTGACCATGATTCGAGTTGATTTCACCTCTGCACGGTAAAGCCATGTATACCCTCGAGGAACTGATAGACCTCCTGTTGAAGGTCAAGCAGCTGCCGACGCTCAATCCGGTGATGGTCATGGTTGTCAAGATGCTCAACGAGGAAGAGCCGGACGTGCACCGGATCAGCAAGGTGCTGTCCGACGATCCGTCAATGACCGGCATGCTGCTGAAAGTAGCCAACTCCGCGATGTATGGAGGCCGATGTAAAATAGCCACGGTCCAGGATTCGGTGGTCAGGCTGGGGTTAAAGGAAGTCCGCAAACTGGTGGTTGATATTTCGGTTGTCAACTATGTGGCCAAGATGCCGAAGGGCCGGCTGGATCCGATCGAGTACTGGGAGCACTCGATCGCCGTGGCAATCTGCATGGAAGAGATCCACCAGCTGACCCGCGTGCTCGATACAAACGGTCCCCAGAGCCACGTGGTCGGACTGTTGCACGATATCGGCCGGCTGATCTGCGCCACCCATCTCCAGGAAGCCTACCGCAGTCTGCCAGATGATCCTGAGGAATTGGGCGGCAACGATGACATTGTCGAACTCGAACGCGAATCCCTGGGTATCGACCATTCGCAGATCGGTGCGGCCGTGCTGGAGCATTGGGGCATCCCGCTGAAGATTGTCAACTGCATCCGTTACCATCATGAGCCGGATGTCTGCCCTAAAGAGCAACGCAAGGAAACATGGCTGCTCACTCTCTCCGATTCGATCTGCAGGATGATGAAAATCGGCTGCGCGGGTGAAGGGGCGCTGAAGGAAATCGATCAGGAATTGTGGGAAAAACTTGAATTAAGCCCTGCTATCCAGGACGAGATCATGAAAAAGATCAGAGCTCGAATCAAAAAAAGCGAGGTTCTACTGCATATCAGCGGCATGAAGAGATAAAATCAGCCCGGGTCCGTAGCTCCATTCTCCGCCAGTTGGCTTTCCCTCCCGTTTTCATACTGCCTTGTTCCCGCAACCGAACCGGCTTATTTTACTAATTCTTACACGGAGCGCATCAGCCGAGCCCACCGGTCATTTCAACTTCCAGAATTCGTGGTGCTGCATTGCCCAACAGGTACCTGATATACACCAGCAGCTTTCTGATGGACTTCGTCTGCGCTTTCATGATCGGTGGCGTGGCGGTTTTTGCCCTTGAGTTGGGCGCGGGACCGGTGCACCTGGGCACGATCGGCGCAACCGGTGCGGCGCTCTATATCGTTTGCAGCATTTTGGCGGGTAAGCTCAGCGACAGGTTCAGCCGCAAACGCAGCCTGCTGCTGTACTGCCTGCTCAGTCTTGGCGCCAGCCTATTGTTCACCCGCGCCGGCAGTCTGGTCGAACTGTATCTTTATTACGGCCTGTTCCACGTGGCCATCGGTTTGTACTGGCCTACCCTTCAATCCCTGCTGGCCGACAGCCGTCACGGGCGGAACCTGAGCAGGACGCTGAGCAATTTCTGTCTCTCTTGGAGCCTGGGCTTCACGGTGGGTCATTATACCTGCGGCAAGCTGACCGAGTTCGACACCATCCTGCCGTTCACCTGGTGCGTATACCTCTCCCTGGTCATCTTCGCCCTGGGATTCACGCTCTCCGAGGAGGAGGGCGGGGAGAAATCGGCCAGCCGCGATTTCCTCGAACGTCCCGGCGTATCCAGCCGCCTGTGGAGCAGGTTCCTGGTCTGCGGTTGGATCGCCAATTTCACGCTGGTATTCACCCTCGGCGCGGCCAAGATGCTGTTTCCCAAGCTCGCCCTCGATGTCGACCACCTGGACCGGACCGAGCTGGGTATCATGCTGGCGCTGATCCACGGAGGCCAGTTCGCGATGTTCTGGCTGGTAAAATACTGGCACAGCTGGCAATACAACCGCAGAACGTATCTGCTTACCCAGTTGCTGGCACTGCCGGGCGCCGGACTGCTGGCCTTCTCGAACAGTGTGGCCGGCTATGCTGCGGGAATGCTGCTGATTGGTATTACCGCGGGCTTTACGTACTCGTCAAGCATTTACTACAGCACCAGCCGCCCGCCGGAATCAGCTAACCGGACCGGTATCCACGAAGCGTTTATCGGGATGGGGATTCTGTTCGGTCCGCTTGCCGGCGGACTGGTGGCCGATATCTGGAACCTTCACAGCCCCTACGTCCTGGCGCTGCTGCTGATCGCCGTATCCCTTGCACTCCAGGCCTGGCTGCTGCTGCGTAGCCCGCAGGCCGGCGGAGTTCCGGACAAGCCACTCGTTTGAAAGTTAATGCGGGTTCAAATCTCCTCTTCTTCCAACTCTTCCTCACCCATCCTGACACAACTGACACTGTACTCCATACCGGAACGCATGCAGCTGTTGCACGAAATGCACTCGTACGGCTCGAAATTGCCCTCGCGCCAGCGCGCAGGCAGATCGGGAGTGCGGATCAGCGGACGGCCGATACCGACCAGGTCGGCGAATTCGTTCTCCAGGATCTCGTTGACACCCTCGGGTGAACGGATACCGCCGGTGACAATCACCGGCTTGCCGCATGCCTGGCGGATAACGCGCGCCTGCTCGCGGAAATAGGCTTCCTTCGCCCGCGTGACAATCCTGGTGCGGGTCGGGTCGTTGCCGCTGACACTTATGATGTCCACGCCCGCTTCCACCAGCATTTCCGCTGTCGTCCGGGTATCTTCCAGTGTTATGCCGCCGGGAGTGAAATCCTCGCAGTTCAGCCGGAAAAGAATCGGCAGCTCCGGCATGGCCTCGCGGACACCGCGGACTATATCGACAGCGAATCGCGAGCGCTGACGGGAGCCTCCGCCGAAAATGTCGGTCCGCTTGTTGAATGTCGGACTGAGGAACTCGCTGATCAGGTAGTGGTGTGCGCCGTGGAGCTCGACAGCATCAAACCCGGCTTCCTCGGCCCGCTCGGCCGCCTCGATAAACTCGTCGATAATCTGATCTATCTGCCAGCGCGTGAGCGAGCGCATGATGTGGGCGTTGCCCTTGTGCAGCCTGCCGGATTTCTCGGACTGCGTGCTGCCGTTGAGCGCGATCAGGCTCGGGCCGTAAATCAACCCGTCGGGATCGTAGGAGGCGTCAGCGTTGAGACCGCAATGGGCAATCTGCAGCGCTATCTTGTCGCCCTCTTTGTGGACCGCCTCCACCAGCTCGGTAAGCCCCGGAATGAAATCATCATTTGATATGCCAAGCATCCTGGGTACGGCCCTGCTGTTTTCGCTGACAAAGCTGAAGCCGGTCTCAATCAGCCCCAGGCCCTTGCCGGCCAGCCTGGTGTAGAACTCGATAGTCCTGTCGGTCACAAATCCTTGCTCATCGGCCGTACCGGACCAGACCGGAGCCCTGACAAGCCTGCCCGGCAGTTTAAGGCGCTCGCTTTCGAACGGTTGATAGGCGCTGTCCAACGATGTAATTGTGGCTTCCGGCATCCATCCTCCAGGTTGACATTACTCCCGCGCATTGCCGGTATTACTCAGGCGGGGTTAGCGTAGACTTCCTTCATTTCCTCGAATCTTTGCAGGATCGGCAGGTGCTGGGTGCAGGCCTGCTCGCAGTTGCCGCATTTTGTGCAGAGTTCCAGCTCCTTCAGATCGTGAATCCCGAAATGCCACTTGAGCCGGTCGTGAAGGCCCTCGCCGCCCTTGAGCATCATATGGTTGTAGGCTTCCATGTACTTGTAGACCGGGATACCCTCCGGGCAATCGCGGCAGTAGCGGCAGCCGGTGCAGAGAGCGTTGAACGATTCATCCGCCTGCCGTTCCATCCGCGCCAGATCCGGTTGCACGGCACCGTCGAATTTCTTCCACGCAGCGGCCGCCGTGGCGACATCATCAGTGTTGCGGAAGCCCACCAGCGCGGCCGTGATCTCATCGTGGGCCCAGAGGAAATTCAGCGCCGCCTCCAGGATGGACTCCTCGGGCCGGGAGCGGATATAACCGAACGTGTCCGGGTTATCCGTAATCACGCCTCCGCCCAGGGGATTCATCACCACCACGCCAATTCCGGCTCTCCCGGCCGCCTCGATTCCGGCGCGGCGGTAAGCGAAGTTTGACGCGTTGTAGCCCAGCGTTACACCCTCGAATATGTCCTCGTCGATCACGGTGCCGATCTCATCACCCGCCAGGTGCGTGCTGATTACCAGGTGCCGCACAAGGCCCTCCTCGCGAGCTTTAAGCAATTCATCCACCGCCCCGCCGGCCTTACGGGCTTCCCATCCGTCGAGCGTAAGCAGGTACCAGCAGTGGTAGAAATCGATCCGGTCGGTTTTGAGCCTCTCCAGGCTGCACCCCAGGTCGCTGCGCACGCCCTCCGGATCGGACTTGCTGGTTTTGCTGGACAGGTAAAATTCGCCCGGCATGCCTCGCATCTGACTGACCGCGGCCCCCATGATTATTTCGCTCTGATCGGCGCAGTAGCCGGGGGCAGTGTCGAAATAGTTGATTCCCGCCTCGCGCGCGGCAATCACGATTTCCGCCATCCGCTGGGTGTTGCGCGGCTCCTCGAACCGCATCCCGCCGAATGCAAGCCTACTGACATTCAGGCCGGTGTTTCCATACTCCAGATACTGCATCCGCTTGCTCCCATGCCAGCTCAACTATCTTCAATCGAGAGTATCTGCCGGGCAAACACAGGCACATTGGCCGCTGTAGAGCCGCCGTACCGGTCAGTAAATAATATATTACGCCGGATACATGGACAGGCGGGGATCAGCAACGGGAGCCGCCCTGGGTGGGGTCTCACTGATCTATCATTCGCAGCGGCAGTCGTTTTGTTCAAACCGGTCGGGGAATGACCCGCATGATCCAAAACGGCCGCGGCACCGTCTAATTTATCATCCGTCCGCAAGAATGCGCAACATAATCTTCCCACCCGGCCAGGCCCTGCCCGCCATAAAATATAGTTTGACTGCCGGGGCGGCTGAAAGTATTATTCAGCGCGAGAGCGAGACTATTCAGGCAGACCGTCAATCCACCACATAAGCTGCGGACAGCCCAGGTGAAATTCGTCCTGACCGGCGGCGGAACCGGTGGCCATGTTTACCCCGCACTGGCCATTGCCGATTCCCTCAAAACCCGGTACAATGATGCGAAGTTCCTGTATATCGGTGTGCGCGGACGGGCCGAGGAGAAAATTGTCCCCGAACTCGGCTACCCGATCCGGTTCGTGGCCAGCGCGGGTGTGACCGGAGGTTGGCGCGGCAAAGCGACTGCCGCTGCTAAAATCGCTCTCGGCTTGGTTCAGGCGCTTGCCATCCTGATCCGCTTCCGGCCTGATGCCGTTATCGGCACGGGCGGTTATGCCAGCGTACCCGCGGTCCTCGCCGCCGCGGTTCTGCGCAGAACCGGCCTGCTTAAAACAAAAATCTTCATCCACGAGCAGAACTACGCGCCGGGGCGCTGGAACCGGATGATCAGCCGCCGCGCCGACCGGGTCTGGACCTCGTTTGTCGACTCGGAGAAATTCCTGCCCGGGGCGACCGTGGAGTTCACCGGCTACCCGGTACGGGCTGAAATCGTACCGGGAGACAAGACCGAGGCCCGCCGCAAGCTCGACCTCCCCCTCGAGGCGCGCGTGCTGATAGTGTTCGGCGGCTCCCAGGGGGCGCGCTCGATCAACCACGCGCTGGTGGCGGCTCTTCCCGACCTGCTCAGCGACAGGAACCTCGTGATCCTGCATGGAACCGGGGCGCAGAAAACGCGGGAATACGACGCCCCTGCCGACACTGCCCGCCGGATAGCCGAGCTTGGGCTGGGGCCTGACGAGCTGGAACGCTACCGGCCATTCGAGTATTTCAGCGAAATCCAGACCTGCTACTCAGCCGCCGATCTGTGTATCTGCAGAGGGGGCGCCGGTACGCTCAACGAGCTGCTGACCTGCGGCATGCCGGCTATCGTCATCCCCAAAAGCAGTCTGGCCGGCGAGCACCAGGCGGTCAACGCGCTGGCCCTGGCTAAAGCCGGTGCGGCCGAGGTCCTCTTCGAACGGCCGGTAATCGAAAACGGCAGGACGAGAGCCCATGTCGATTCAGGAGTTCTCGCGGAACTGGTGACCGGTATGCTGGCCGACAGCGCCCGCCTGGAAAAGATCAGCCGTGCGGCCTACGAGATGCGCGTGATCGTGGACTCTTCGGTCTTTCCCCGCTCGATTGCAAGCGTTATCGATGGCGAGGGAGCGCCCGTGATGGCCGATACCCGCGCCCAGCCTGCCTGGGGCAACCTGGAAGCGGTCAGGCTGGCCAGCCTTTCCCCGTCAGGAGTACTGGCCCACGCGCGCAGGACCCTTGCCGGGCGTGACAGCACCCAGCTGGAGCACCACCCCAATATCTCGCTCCTGCGTTATCTGGCCGATATTTACCTTGTCGCCAGTCGCTGGCAGGTGAGAAATATCGGGATCAAGCTCGTCGGGATTACATGCTACTGCGAACGGCGTGGACTGCTGATGACCCTGGCCGGCGACCGCAACCCAGCTCCGCTGCTAAAAAGACTTTTTTGCAGAGACTACAGCCAGGTCGGTTTTATCCGTCGCAACGCGATCACCGTGCTGGCCGGAATCGGCGTCTGGGACGCGGAGTTTGAGCAACTGCTGGCGCGCTGCCTGCAGGAAGACCCTTACTACGAGGTCCGGGTGGAAGCGGCCAAAGCGATCATCCGCTTAAAGCAGCACATTAAGGGCAGCAACTTATTAACAGGAAGCCTGTTGAGGAATCTCAATCACTCGTCACTTGAAGTTGTTTGGTGCTGTATTGAGGCCCTGGGAGTAACCGGCGGCGCTGACGATCTGTCCGGTCACGCGCAGCGCTTTTCCCTGCACCCCAACTGGCGGATCCGTCAGTCCCTGCTGACAGCGACGGAGCATCTTCTGCAGCGGGGAATTATCACGGCCGGCGACCCGCTGATCGAGCGTATCGAGCAACTGATCCCTACCTGCACCGATTTCACACCCAGTTTTCCGCTCAAGCGTTCGCTGAACAGGATCAAACAGTTGAAGCAGCTCGAGGGCGGCGGGAAGGTTGAGCCATGATCTACTACCTGTGCAAATACGTGCTGGAGTCCGTGCCGGGGCTGGAGTGGACCAGGCTGGCAAGCTATATTTCCATACGCTCGATTGTGGCGGCGATCACCGCTTTCGGCCTGATCCTGCTGCTGGGCAACCGGACGATCCGCCACCTCTACCTTCGCGGGGCCAGAGACACTATTTTAGACTACGGGTTCACGGACCCCGAGAGCAAGCGCGGTACACCTACGATGGGCGGTGTGCTGATTATCGGGGCCGTGCTGGCGGCGATCATGCTCTGGAGCGACCCGGCCAACCCGTTCGTCCAGTGGGTCGTGGCCGCGATGGTCTGGTTCGGGGCTATCGGTTTTTGCGACGACTACCTCAAGGTCCGCCACCTTGACAGCCGGAGGGGCATGAGCCAGACAACCAAGCTGCTGCTCCAGGCCGTGTTCGGGCTGGCTTTCATGCTGGTCTACATCTCGCCCGAAGCCAGCCCGCTCGAGGCCGGGCGGATCAAACTGCTGCAGGGACTGGAGGGAGTGACCGCGGCGGATTACAAGTCCTGGCTGCAGCTGCCGTTTGTCAAGGAGCCTTTGATCGACCTGGGCTGGCTGTATGTCCCGTTCGGTATATTTGTGATCCTGGCAATCGCCAACTCGGTGAATTTCGCCGACGGCCTGGACGGCCTGGCGATCGTGCCCGCTTCGCTTACCGCCGGGGTCTACGCCCTGTTCGCCTATATTATCGGCAACTCGATCTACTCCCGCACCCTGCTGTTTACCCACATTGTCGGCAGCGGAGAGCTCTCGATTATCCTGGCCGCGCTTGTCGGCGCCGGTCTGGGGTTCCTGTGGTTCAACACGTTTCCCGCCCAGGTGTTCATGGGCGATACAGGTTCGATGGCGCTGGGCGGAATCCTCAGCGTGGTGGCGATCATGCTCAAGCAGGAGTTCCTGTTCCTGCTGGCCGGCGGAATCTTCGTGGCCGAGGGCGCCAGCGTGCTGATCCAGGAGAAGATCGGGATCAGGCTGCTGGGCCGCCGCATTTTCCACCGCGCCCCGATCCATCACAACTACCAGCATTTCGGCCTGGCGGAAACCAAAGTGGTGGTCCGGTTCTGGATAGTCGGGATCATCCTGACCCTGGTCAGTATCGCCACGATCAAGATCAGATAACAAGCCAATCGGATAACCATGGCCGCTGCCTCGATACGCTCACTGCTCAAGGAAACCGCAATCTACGGGATCAGCGGCGTTATCGGCCGCAGTATGGGCCTGCTCCTGCTGCCGGTGCTCAGCAACCTGCTCCCCCCCGAACAGTTCGGCCATTACAAGCTGACCTATGTCCTGATCGGCCTGCTCCAGTTGGTGCTGATGTTCGGGATGGGCAATTCGCTGGTGCGCTACCTGATTGACACCGATGACGAGCCGCGGATGTTCAGCTCCCATTTCTGGCCGCTGATCGTGGTCAGCACAGCCGGTTGCGCGGCATTGTCCGCATTCGCCCCGCAGGTCGCAGCGGCCTATTTCTCCGAACCGATTCCGGGCGATGCGCTGCTGATCCGGCTGGCCGCGGCGGTGGTGTGGCTGGAGACTGTCAATATCCTGCCCTACAGCCTGCTCAGAGCCAAACAGAGGCCGTTCGCTTATGCCGGTGCGCTGCTGCTGTCAGTGGTGGTCTACGGCGCCCTGGTGGTGTACTTTCTCGGTGTGCGGGATTCGGGCATGACCGGCGTACTGGCGGCCAACGCGATCGGCAGCGGCGTGGTAAGTTTACTGTTTATCCCCCTGCTCCTGCGCTACCTTCGTCCCGTATTCGACCGCAAGCTGTTCCGGCTCTATTTAGCTTTCGGTTTCCCGATTATTTTCAGCAGCCTGGGCAAGTCCCTGCTTGACCTGGCAGATCGCTGGATCCTGGACCGCCTGATGGGAGCTAAAACAGTCGCTTATTACAGCGTGGGCTACCAGATCGCCGCGGTGGCCAACCTGGCGGTGGCCTCGTTTACCCTGGCCTGGAAACCGTACCTGGTGCGCGCGGCCAAAGCGGACGATGCGCCGGTTACGTTCTCCCGGATCATGACCATGACTGTCGCGGTGCTGGCGGCCCTGTTCCTGGCTGTCAGCCTGCTGGCCGACAACCTGGTGGCGCTCGAATTCGGCGGCTACCATCTGATCGACCCCGGCTACTGGGCGGGGCTGGTGGTAATTCCCGTGGTGATGATCAGTTACGTGTTCTACGGGATCTATATCAACCTCACGGTCGGCTGTGACCTGACAGGACGCACGCGTTATTACGCCTGGACAACCGTTATCGCCGCCACGTTTAATGTGGCCGCCAATTTCATCCTGATCCCGCGCCTGGGCATGATGGGCGCGGCCTGGGCCACCCTGGCCGCCTATGTCATGCTGGCGGGCCTGCTGTTCCTGTTTACGCGTGGATTCTATCCGGTCCCCTACCGGTGGGGCAGGATGGCGCTGATCGTTTTGGCCGCGGCCCTGCTCTATGCTCTCTGCGGGCGGGTGGAGACACGGATTACCAACGAATGGCTGGAAATCGCATTGGAACTGTCGATTATCTGTGCTTTCTGCCTGGTTCTTGCTTCTCGCGGCCTGCTGGGTATGAGTTTAACGCGCAACCGGAAAGGATAAACCTGTTGCATCGCTGCGGCAAACAGCTATAATTCTGCATTCCCCTTGCGATACCCTTTACTGTCACCGGGAGACCAGATGCGCCTTGGCATTTCTCTTGCGATACTTTTCCTGGCTGCAACCGCGCACCTGTCCGCCGAGTTCCCTGCCGACCGCTGGCAGGAAAGCAATGACCGCGTGGAAGTGATCCAGCCGGTAGTTTACGGAACCGGAGGCGGACGTGAACTGCGGATGGCTCTCTATGTCCCGAAGCGTGGACGCGGCCCGTTTCCCGCAGTCGTTTTCGTCCACGGCGGCGGCTGGCAGGGCGGCAGCGCGATCCATTTCAGCCGCCAGTCGATGATTCTCGCCGAGGCCGGTTATACCTGCGCCTGTATCGAGTACCGCCTCAGCGGCGAAGCTCCTTTCCCGGCCCAGATCGAGGATGTCAAGTGCGCGGTCCGTTTCCTGCGGGCCAATGCCGCTCAATACTTGGTCGATAAGAAAAGGATCGCTGTCGCCGGCGGCTCGGCAGGCGGACACCTGGCCCTGCTGGCTGGATCAAGCGGAGGTGTGGCCGAACTCGAGGGCTCCGGCGGCTGGCAGGAACAGTCCAGCGCTGTCCAGGCTGCGGGTGGGTTCAATCCCGCAACCAAGATCGAGCACAAGGGCAAAGGCTCCGTGCGCAAATTGATCGGCGGCGAGTATCAGGAAAATCCCGCAGCCTACCGCGCGGCCGAGCCGGAAACTTATCTGGACCCCGACGATCCGCCGGTAATCGTGATGCACGGTACCGCCGACCGGATTGTGCCCTATGGCGAGGCTGCTTTCTATGTCAGCAAACTGCGCTCGCTGGGTATCACGGCGGAACTCTACACCGATTTCGACGTGGACCACGCCTGGTTTAACGAGCCGCCTTATATGGAACAGACAGTCAACGCATTGCGAATGTTTTTGGACAATCACTTAAAGTAATACTCAAAGGCAAATCATGGAGGAAATACAAATGAATCTTCCACTATCCGCTGTAATGATCGCAGCTCTCGCACTGCCGCTGGTGATGGCACTGGGGTGTTCATCCGGCTCCGTAGATGCCTCTTCACCCCGTACAATCACGGTTGCCCTCAGCGGCCCTGCCGAGGTGACCGGCAGCGACAACGTGGCGATCCAGCAGGCAGCCGATATGCTCAATCCCGGCGACACGCTCGTTATCGCCGCCGGCACGTATACTATCCACAACAGCGTTTTCATCCCTGTCGACAACGTGGTTGTCCGCGGCGAGCCGGGCAAAACTATTCTCAGGAAGGCCGCCGGAGTCGCCAGCCGCGTCGTTGACTGCGGAGATTTCGGCGAGGACGTCCTCGTCGTTGCCGAGCCGGAGAAATTCAAACCCGGCATGGGTATCTCCGTCACGGATGACCGCTACGACAGCGGCTGGGCGGTTTCAGTGACCTCGGTCAAAGCGATCAAGAGCGATACCCTGTTCCTCACCAGGCGAACTGTCCGCGACTACGACTATATCAACAGCAACGCGCGGGTCGAAAACAAGTTCCCCATCCTCTGCGGGATCGACCGTAAAGGCCTTATCTTCGAGGGTATCACAGTGGACGGCAACCGCGAGGAAAACCCCTACTTCCTCGACGGCTGCCGGGGCGGCGGGATCTACCTCTACCGCAGCACCGACTGCGTGATCCGCAACTGCACGGTGCGCGGCTACAACGGCGACGGGATCTCGTTCCAGATCACGGATAAGATCAGGGTCATCGACTGCGAATCCTATGAGAACACCAACTACGGCATCCATCCCGGTACAGGCAGCTCCAATGCGGAGATCACCGCCTGCCATTTCCACGACAACGACCGGATCGGCTTCTTCCTCTGCTGGCGGGTACGCTACGGCAACTTCAACGACAACCTGATCGAGAACAACGGCCTCTATGGGATCTCGATAGGCCACAAGGATACCGACAACTTGTTCACCGGCAATACAATCCGCGGCAACGGGTTCTGCGGCGTCTACTTCCGCCCCGAGCACGCACAGCTCAGCGGCCACCGTAATGTCCTGCGTAACAACGAGATTGTCGATAACGGCGACAGCAAACGCGGCTACGGGGTCTATGTCGATCCCCACGCCGGAGATATCACGATCGAGCACAACCGGATAGCCGATACAGGCGCCGGCACCCAGCAATACGGGGTCTACGTGGTCAAGGACGCCGGGAAGGTGCTCCTGACAGACAACGAGATGAGCGGCCACTCGAAAGCCGATTTTCACGACGAGAACGGCTGATAACGATCTGGGCGCGGGCCGGCACGGTCATTGCCCGGTCGCGCCGGGAGCGGGTTTGCTGAACGGGTGGGAAAAGCAATGACCGTGCCGGCCCGCGCCTCGCGAATGCTCAGGCAAGACTTGAAAGAACGCTGGATCTGGTAGCACTTAAACAAAAAGCCGCCCCCTCGATGGGGGCGGCTTTTTGTCTTTCCGGTTGATTATCTGAAATTTATTTGAATCCGAGTTCTCCCAGCTTTTCCCGCGCCACCTCTCGGTCATCGAAATGGATCGTGCCGGTCGGCAGGATCTGATAGTCCTCGTGACCCTTGCCCGCGATCAGCAGCGTGTCCCCGTCAGCCATCATTTCCAATGCGGCATGGATCGCTTTGCGACGGTCCGGTTCTACTATGTAATTCTCGCCCTCCCTGCCTCCTCCCTGACTGACTCCCTCCAGTATCTGTTCGATAATCACTTTCGGGTTCTCGCTGCGTGGGTTATCCGAAGTGACCACCGTAAAATCCGCCTTGCTCAGCGAGATTTTCCCCATCGGAGCTCGTTTCTCCTTCATCCTGTCCCCGCCGCAACCAACAATACTTACCAGTTTGCCGGTTGTATGCTCCCGCGCGGCATCCAGCGCCTTATCCAGCGCATCGGGAGTGTGGGCGTAGTCGACCAGCACGTTGAAATTCTGGCCCGCCAGCACCGGTTCCATGCGGCCGGGTACGGGTGTCAGCGCAGGGATATTCTCTTCCAGAAAATCAGCACTTATCCCCATCGCCACCGCCACCCCGCAGGCCGCGGCGATATTCTGCGCGTTGAATCCGCCCAGCAGGCCGACTTCGGCGGTCACTTTCCTGCCGAACACCTCCAACTCTATCTCCGAACTGTTTTCCAGCGGTTTCCACCCGGTAATTCTGATGTCACAGTCCTTGCGCCTGCCGAAACTGATCAGCGGACCATCGATCATACCCGCCAGTTTCTCTCCCCAGGGATCATCTAATCCAACCACCGAGCGGCCGGTTTTGCTCATTTCTTTGAACAAGATAGTTTTTGCATCAAAATAACTGTCCATGTCCGTATGATAGTCAAGATGGTCGGGAGTGAGGTTGGTGAACACGGCCACCTGGTAGCGGGTTCCCATCGTGCGTTTCTGATCGAGCGCGTGGGAACTGACCTCCATGACCGCCGCGCGGTTTCCCCTGTCCCTCATCTGGGCCAGCATCCGCTGGACCTGGTGCGGCATGGCGGTAGTCAGGCCGGCCTTCTGAGCGTCGTCGGGAGCGATAACATTGTATATCGTACCCAGCAGCCCGCAGCAGATTCCCCGCCGCTGCATAAGCTGGTGTACCAGCCAGGCTACTGTAGTCTTACCGTTGGTGCCCGTGATCCCGATCAGCGGAAATGATTCCGACGGGTGGTTGTAAAATTCGCAGGCAGCCAGCGCCAACGCCTCACGGGTATCCGGCACCAGAATCTGCGGCAGGCTGCAACCGTCCACATTGCGGGAAACCACTGCCGCCACGGCCCCTTTCTTCTGCGCCTGCTCCAGGTAGTCGTGCCCGTCGGCCGATGCTCCCTCGACTGCGAAGAACAAATCTCCCTGCCCGGCCTCGCGGCTGTCGGCAGTCAAGCCGGTCATTTCCGTCCGCCGTATGTCCGTCTCGGCGCAGGAGGCTCCGATCGCCCCCAGGATCGAGGTCAGTCTCATGCTTCCATGCTCCCCCGCTTGGCTGGCGGGAATTACAGAGTCATCAGGTCTTGAGTTCTTTCTTGCGCGCGGCGGGAAACAGCAGGTTATTTAAAATCAGCCTGTAGCCAGGCGAGTTTTTGTGCAGTTCCAGACGGGTCGGGATATCGCCGATCCGGTGCTCCGGGTCCTCCGGATCGTGTCCGCCCAGGAAGGTCCAGAACCCTTTGCCGGTATTGCCATGGATGTAATTGACCCTCGGCTTGCCCTCCTCGTACCCCAGCACCGTAACCGCCTCCTTGAGCACGGAGCGGTTAAAACTGGTGGACTGGCCGTAGAATCCCCGGATAAAATCGGTGTGGTTCTGGGTCAGCAGCGACGGTACCGGGTCATACTTCGCTGAGAACCTGAACAGCTTGAAATAGCCCAGCGGCTGTTTCAGGGGCGGGTTGTTCACCTGGTGCCCGTCGATATCGGAGAACGAATTGACTGTCGGATTCAACTGCACGGTAAAATCCTTGAAAGCGAGGCAGCGGCTGTAGTCCAGCTGCTGCTGTGCGGCGGGAACTATCCCGTCGCCGTCTACCTGCGGCGGCACGATATCCGTATCACCCAGCGCCAGGGCGATATCGAGTGTCTCGCTGGCCAGGCACATCCCGAACAGGAAGCCGCCTTTTTCCACGTACTCTCCGATTCTGCGGGCGACAGCGTGCTTGAGCTTCCAGACTTTATCGTAGTTGAACCGCGCGGCCATCTCGGTGCTCCGCGCCACCTCCTCCTGGTACCAGTCACGGCCGGCATAACCGATATAGAACTTGCTGTACTGGCCCGTGAAATCTTCGTGGTGAAGGTGGAGCCAGTCGAATTCCTCAAGTGCGCCGGTCATCACTTCCCCGTCCCAGACAGTCTCGTAATCCACCTCGGCATAGTTCAGCGCCAGGGTGACCGCATCGTCCCAGGGACTCATGTTCGGCGGAGTGTAGATCGCTACCCGCGGGGCTTTTTCCAGCAGCACGACCTCCATGTTTTCCTGCTCGATACGTCCATGGATCGCCGCCACCTCGCCCGGTCCGGCCAGTTCGTAGCTGACACCCATCAGGCGGGCCTGGCGAAGGAACTGCTCGTTTTCGGGGAACAGGAAACTGCCTCCCCGGTAGTTAAGCAGCCATTCGACATTGACCCCTGCTTTCAGTACCCGGTAGGCCAACCCGTAGGCTTTCAGGTGGTCCGCCTGGCTTAGATCCATCGGCACCAGCACCTCGGCGCGCGCCGGGCTGATCAGAACGGCGCTCAACAGGCAGAGCAGAGACAGTCTATGTCCGGACAGGCTCTTCAAAGCACCTCCAGTGCCAGTCTACAGTTTTTCATCATCCAGGGTGCGCAGCAGACGGCGTGCCTGCGGCGTGGCCACTCCAAGCGGATATTCGACCACAACCCGCTCCAGGTGGCCCCTCGCGCGGGTCGTGTCCGCCACCTCCTCGAGCAGGATAATCCCCATCCTGAGTTCCGCCAGCGGAGCCAGCTGGTGGCCGGGAAGCTCATCGATCAACTGGCCGTAAGTTCCCAGTGCCAGCGAAAATTCGGACTCGCGTTCGTACATCCGGCCCATCTGGTAGTACACCTGCGCCCTGTAGAGTGAGTCGGACTGCTCGCGAAGAAGCCCGGCGAACAGGTCGCGCGCCAACTGGACATTACCGTTACGGGCCGCGTAGAGCGCCTCGCCCACCTTTCTGCTCGGACCGCCTTCGGGACTGCGGTCGTGGCGAATCAGATAGATTTTACCCATCGCATCGTTGGCCAGCTGATCGCCAAGGTTCAGTTTCGCAAAAGTCAAATACGCTTCAGCCGCGCTGTCCGGTTGACCGCCGAAAAACAGCACATCGCCCAGCAGCAACATCGCACCGCTGGATTCCAGCGGGTCGTATTCGCTGCTGTCGAGCAGTTCACGACAAAGCGCGCCTGCATCGTCCAGACGCTCCAGCCGGATGAAGCTTTCCGCGATCCTCAACTTGGCGTCAAGAAGCTGTTCTTTCTCCAGTCCGCCCAGTTCTTCGAGCTTGCGGTAGCAGGCCAGCGCCTCGCCCGGGCGATCCATCCGGTTGAGATAAATATCGCCCAGCTTCCGCCATGCCATCGCCGCAATCGGGGTGCTTTCAAACCCGATCAGCTCGATAAAATGATGCTCCGCCTGCTGATAGCGCCCGAGTCTCAGCAATATCTCGGCCTGCCCCAGCAGGGCTGTCTGATGGTTCACCAGCTTCAGCGAATCCGCCAGCGCGTAGCCGGAAAGCGCGCTGTCGAACAGGGAAAGACGGGCCGCCCTGCCAATAAAGAGTTGTGCGATACGGCGCGCCGCCCTGTCATCGAGTTTCCGCAGCAGGCTGCTGAAATACCCGTAGGCCTCCTTTTCCAGTCCGGCGCTGAGGCAGAGCTCCATCAGCAGGGAGCGGAGGCTTTTTTCCACCTCTCCACCGGCGCTTTTCAGAGCATCGTCCAGCCGTTCGAGAAGCATATCTTCCGCCTGGCGTCCCCGTGAAGTTATCCGGTAAGCGACCTGTCTGGGATGAGTACTTTCGGCCGGATTGCCGCGCACCATCGCCAGCAACTCCTCGACCGCTTCATTCAGCAGTCCGAGATCCGCAAGCTCTAGCGCGATTTCACGGGCAAAAGCGCTGCCGCCCGCCGCTGCGGCTCGTCCGCGGTTAAACACTTCGAGCGCGGCGGCGTGCATGCCTAATTCCGCAAGCTGACTGCCAACCACCCGCCAGACCTCGGACAGAGTGTCGGGAGCGCTGCCGATGATCCGGCTGGCAACGGGCATGACACTGTCGGCCATCCCGGCCGCGTGCAGAGCTTTAAGGTACACGCCCTGGACGGCCAGATCGAGAGGCTGACGCGCTGCCTGCTCCGCGGCGATCTCGAGAAACTCCAGTTGACGCTCCGCCTTGCCGTAATATTCGAGCAGCAAGCCAAGCACGCGTGGATCGTCCTGATGCTGGAGCAGGATCGGGATGGGGCGTTCCGGACCGGCCTGGTCGGCAATGGTGCGGGAGAGCTGGCGCAGTTCGTTGAATCTGCGGTCATCGAGCCTGGCGGCACCGGCGGACATAACCGTCAGCGCCAGCAAGGCGGCAGCAGCCGAAAAGCTATATCCGGAAGAGATTGCCAATTTCAGTTATCCTTTTTCCCGCTTAATAATCAGTCCGTGCTTAAATACTTTATACAGTTCAGTCAGTGTTTTGTGCCCCGGCAGTTCCAAGGTTCCGCAGGCCCGGAAGACAGCAGAGCAGGAGTCCCGCATCACGGAGCAGAATCCGCCAGGGCGGAGTGTGCCCGCTGCCGAAACATCCGCAGTCGAACTCCACACCGCGGATCAGGTTGAAAGAGATCGCGGCAATAAATACAAGAGTCAATCCCGCCAGCACCAGCGATGCGCCGCCGCGCACAAGTCCGGCCAGCAGAAGCAAACCGCTGATCAGCTCCAGCCAGGGCAAAACTATCGCCGTGAAATTTACGGTCGCAGGCGGCAGAATCTGGTAATTGTCAACAATTCTGGCGAACTGCGCCGGTGAAACGATCTTGTAGAGCGAAGCAAGCACGAATACCAGTCCCACAACTCGGAGCGCAAGTCCCGGGGCGAACGAATCCGTATCTCCGCGTTTCAACAGGACAAGTATCCAGACCCCAAACGCCAGCAGGGCCAGTTCGCCCGCCAGCCACAACCATGCCGGTACATAGCGGCTGAAATCCGCCGCCTGTCTGACACCCGAACCCGTCGCGGCCGGCTGCGTTGAATCAGTTCCGGTGCCGATTGCCAGACCGGCCTGTTTCCAGTTCTCGAAGCCGCCCTCGTAGACGTAAAGCCGCTTGAAACCCAGTTCCTGCATGGTCTGTGCCAGGAACCGGCTGTCCTCGCAATCAGCCCCCGCGCAATAGATCATCATCGGGTCGTCCAACGCCACCCGTTCCAGCAGCGGGGGAAGGTATGTTTCCAGCTCGTAGACGTAGCAGTTGACCGCCCCGCTGATATGGCCTTCTCCGTACTGTTCCGGAGAGCGGGCATCTACAACCGGCCCCTGAGCCTGATCTATGAACTGTCTGGCCGCATCCAGACCGACCAGGTGGATTCCATCTTCCACGGGAAGACCGGTCCCGAGGGCGCGACGGGCTGTGTCCTGCGGGGCAACCAGCGCTATCCCGCCGAAACCGTTGTAAATCAGTCCGGTCACAATCGCCGCCAGCACCAGCAGCAGCGCGGACCGCCATCTCAATTGGAGCCTAAAGTCTGCCATCGATCCGTTCCAGCTTGCAGGCTGCCGCTTTTCCGGCAAATCCCGGTTCGCCGATTTATCGCGTTAAATTCAGCTACCGAGCGTTAAACTTAGCAGGCAGAACGCGGAGATTCAAGTAGGGGGAAACAGCAAGGCCCCCGCCGGTAATGTCCGGCGGGGGCCTTGAGCTTTCTTCTCCATCAGAAAAGCGTCGCGGCAAGCCTACATCAGCATGACCAGCTTGCGGCTCTGCCCGGTTTGCTCCCCGCTGAGGTCCAGCTAGTGATGGATACCGCGCAGCATGCCGCCCAGCGGCCCCGGACCCCTCCTGCCATGCCGCCCTTGACCCCGGCGGCCGGCCATCTTCTCGTGAATCCTGTCGAGCTGCTCAAGCTGCTCGGGACTCAGCACCCCGGACAGGCTACCGCGAAACCTGTCCTGCTCGGCTTTCAGCAGTTCACGAGCCTGCTCGCGCCCCAGGTCCTCATTCCTGATCCTGTCCCGGATAGAGCGGAGATTGTCGTGATGCTCCTTACGGAGTTCCTTCATCTGGTCCTGCTGGGAATCCGAGAGACCCAGTTGCTCCGTCGCTCTCACCCCCGGTCCAGCCGTCGAGCCGCGGCGCTCACCGCGCTGTTCTTCCCGGATCGCCAGCTTTTCGAGCTGTTGCGGATTCAGCAGCGCTTCGAACGCCTCCCGGTGCTGCTTGAAACTTTCCTGCATTTCCCGCCGGCGGGCCTCGAACAGGTCCGCGGCCCGGGATTGCTGGGATTCGTCCAGGTCCAGGAATTCGCACATCCGCTCGAAACGCCGCTTATCCTGCTGTTGACGGTCGCCCTGGCGCGCCCGTCCGCCCCGAGGCCCGTCCTGTGCCGCACCGATCCGGCTGCCGCCGCGCGGAGCCGCCGAGAGTGCGTCAATTCCGGTTGTCATGTTAACTGTCAGCAACAGAGCGACAGCGACAACAACGCTTCCGGTGATCCGTTTCATTGCTTCTCCCTTCTTCGTGTTTTACCGGTGTTATCGAGTAAAACGTCCCCACTTCAGCCTGTGATATCAAGATTCAGTTATCTTTTTCAGGCGGCTCAGCCTCGAGGTCTTCCAGCTCTATATCCAAGTCCAGGCCCGGCAGTCCCCTGGCTTTCAGCTCTTTGCTGATCCGCTGGAGATTCTGCTGGAGCTGTTGCATGTGTTTCTCGAGCTTCTGCTTGTCGAACGCCAGCGGCGGCCAGCCACCGCGTGGCTGGTAATGGACCCGGGCGATCGACTCCCAGATATCCCGTTCCACCTGGTTGAGGGTCAGCGCCAGACGGGCCCGCTGACGTGCATTAAGGATTTCGGCGGCATCGTCGATAGCTTTGTTCTTCGACTCGACAACCTTCAGGCCGTTTTGCTTTAGATCCGACAGCAGCTGGTTTAATTTACTGTCCGATGGATTTTCCCCGGCCAGTTCCTCCTTAAGCTGCCGGGTAATGTCGTTACGTTCTCTGGCCAGTTCGCGCTCGGTTTTACTGTGCTGACGCATCAGGGGGAAAAACCCGTCCACCTGCTCATCGGTCAGGTCGATATCCTCCATGATTTTCCACAGACGATAAAGCTGAATCCTTTCGGCGTGTCTGTGCCGCCGATCCTCGCGGTCTCGCCCCTCGGCAAAAGCCAGCATCCCGTATTCCTCAATCCCCGGCAGAGGCATGGCGGGCAACTCCAGTTCGGGAATTTCCATTTCGAAGAGCTGGAATACGTCCGCAACGTCCTCGTCCTGTTTCTCCTCCGCGGCCCATCCCCCGGTGGCGCAAAGCGCCAGACCGGCCACAGCGGCTGCCGCCAGAAAACCACTGAAACCTTTCATTTTCAACTCCTTGCAAAAATATTTGTCGTCTACTTGCCGTAAACGAGTACGGCACATTCAAGTGTTCTCAATTGCTCGCCAATAGATAGATTACCTGCTCCAGCTTATCCTCCTCCAGATCCAGCAGGGCATCGTAGAAATTGCCCGTAACCGGATAAGTTATCCCCACCTCGTCGTATGCGTCCCCCCCGCTATCCGAGCCGAGCTCCTCGATAGATTCCAGCGTCCGGTAGGTCATCTGGTACTGGTGCGCGATCTCGGCCAGCAGGTAGAGCGAGTCGACCAGGGCCTGGGTGCTGATAGTGTCGGCACTACGGACAGCCGCCATTTGCCGCGCTCCTGAGTTGTCGAACAGGCCGGTACGGAACGTGCCGACCAATGCCAGCAGAAGCACCGCGGCGGCGGCAACCAGCGGAAGGAGCTTCCTCAGCCTGCCGCCGGATTTCCCGCTGCCGGGTTCTCTGCTTTGCCAGGTTGCCAGACCGACCGCCTCGAGGTTCCGCCGCCAGAACTGCTCGTCGGGAGGGCCGAAACCAGCCACTTTGTCCCGGATGGCTGTCCGTACTGCCCGCAGACGCTCCAGACGGCGGCCGCACTCTATGCACGAGCCTGTGTGCTGTTCCACTTCCCGTCCGGCAGCGCCCTCGAGTTCCCCTTCGAGGAAATCGATCAGGATTCCGTCATCGATCGGACACTGCATCTCGCTCACCTTTCCAGGTCCAGGTTCATTCTTTCGGCAGCGGGAGCGAGCCATCTTCCCAGGGTTTTCATCGCCCTGTGGAACGTAACCTTGGCGTTACTGAGACTGATCCCGCACGATTGAGCTACATCACGAAACGGCATTTCCTCATAGATCCGGAGCAACACCACTCTGCGCTGCTCCGCACTCAAGCTTTCCAGCGCGCCCGCCACCAGTTCTTTCACCCTGCCGCGGTCCAGTTCCCCGTCCAGATCGGCCTCTTCCGCACTCAGGACCACCGCTTCCAGCGACAGGCTGCGCCTTTCCCTCCTCAGATAGTTCCGCGCCTGATTGGCGGCAATCGAGTAGAGCCAGATCCGGAACCGCTCGCCGCCGCGCAGCGTATCAAGTTTTTCGTAGGCCCGGATCAGGGCCGACTGCAGGACATCGGCGGCCTCGTCATGATCGAGACTCATCCCGCGCAGGAACCGGTAGATCTGCTGCTGGTATCGCTCGGCCAGCACGCCGAATTTTTCTGTCCGCCCTGCCAGTATTTCATCTACAAGCTGCTTGTCAGTCTGCATCTGGCCCCAACGTATCTGGCGTTGCCTTCATCCCGACTTCATAGCTGTGACAATCCGCGCCGGGAATTGGTTACAGATTTCCATCCGCATCCGAACCGGCCGGCCCGCGATACGGCGTGGCCGGTGTGATCGATTCCGCCTGCCGGCGCTCGCGGAACTGCATCTGTTCCAACTTGCGACGGAATCGTCTGCGGAGGGTGAAAAAAATAGCGATAAACAGCAGCGAGATGGCGATCCAGACCAAGGTGGCGCTGGTCAGCAGCTTCAGCCAGCCGTAGCGCACCCCGGCCCATTCGCGCCACTGGCCCTCCATCTGGCCCAGGGTCAGGCCAAGGCTGGAGCGCAGAGCCGTGTCCAGGTCGCCGGTATTGCGCCAGCGCTCCATCAGTAATTGCATCTGCAGCTCGTTCCAGCGGGTAAACATGAACTCGATAACCGTGTAACTCTGAAGGTAGGCCCGCTGGGCCTGGTTCTCGTCATCCGGGAAACTCCGCTCGAGGTTGTCGAGTGAGAACACGCGGCCCATCAGCATCGCCACAGAAAATTCCAGGAAGCTGTCCACGCCCCACATCCGGCTTACATACTGGGCGTAGCCCTCGTGGAACCAGCGGGGGACCTCGGCCCCGGCCATCAGCTGGTCCAGGAAGACATGTGTTATCTCGTGGTAGAGAATCTCGCGGGGGTCCTCGCGCCACAACTCGACAATCCGCGGTGAGCGCACGATCACCACGTCGGTGCCGGGGATGGCGCAGGCAACGCCCCATTCGGGCAGCCTGCCGCCGCTGAGACGGTAGAACTCCTGCAGCGAGGGAGCGATATAGACCGAGAGGCTTTGCAGGCGGCTTGATGCAAGCCAGGCGGGGCGTGGCCGGTAGGCGGCCGCCCAGTCGAGGTAGCGGCGGGCCACACGGGAGTCCGGCGGTTGGTAATAGACCGTTGCCGGGCCAATGCTCATCGCCTGGTAATCATCGGCGATTGCCAGCGGCCCGGCCGTGCAATGCTGTGCGGCAGAGAATATCAGCACTGCGAGGACAAATGTCAGACCAAAGGATTTCCCGGTGAAAAACATTGACAAACCGCCAGAAAACATTATCTTAGCACAATTCGAGCCTGAAAATATTATGGCATAATACGGGTAAACAGTAAAGCGAGTTAACGGAGGACGGACGTGCCGAACGTAAAAAGCGCGATCAAACGCCACAAAACGAGTTTGATCCGCAGGGAGCGCAACCGCAAACGTCGCGCCACCATGCGTACTTTCATCAAGAAACTGAGAGCCGCCGAAAGCCCCGAGGAAGCGACCAAGCTGTTGCCCCAGGTGTTCTCCAGCGTGGACAAGGCTGTCAAAAACAAAGTGATCCACCCCAGCACCGGCAGCCGTTATAAAAGCAGACTCAGTAAGTTTGTCGATAGCCTGGGCAAATAGCAATCCAGAACAGCAGGATTTCGATCAGGAATAGTCAAAAAGGGCAGGTCCCGAAAGGACCTGCCCTTTTTCGTCCGGGTCTTTCGGCCGCGGTAAAGCGCGCCTCAGGCGATCGATTCCAGAATCTGCGTCGCCAGGCGGGCGTCCTTCAGGTCCACCATCACCATCAGGCCCGTAAGCATCCGCTGCCCCTTCCCGTCCGGCGATGATCCCGGCGGTAAGGCACCCATCAGGTTGACAGCGGCCCTGTAATAGTTGCGGTTCATGTCGAGTTCAAACGGGAACTCCCCGGCCTCGGTCTGGAACACCGCGAGGAAATCTTCGATTTCGCTCTTCAGCCCCGCCAGCTCGTCCTTATCCGCATGGATTACCGCGTTACGGTCGATCCAGCGATTGATCGGCAGCATGCGGCGGATCTCCAGCCAGCGCGCCACCTGCTGGTCGTCGATAGCACGGCCGCTGCAGGCCCTGCGCAACTCGTCCTCGTATACCATTCTTATCCCGGACCCCTGCCGCTTGACATGCCCTGCCCGCGCAACCGGAGGCGTCCCGTTACCTTTTTTCCGGGTTAAATCATGGTCGTGCAGCGGCGAATTCATTTTTTTTCGCTCCTTCTGTTTCTCCTGCCACGTCTATTCTGGCTTGCTTTCGGCCGCGCCCCGTTCTCCAGCAGTACGGCGGGCAGAAAATCTATCCGCCGTCGTTCCGGATCGGACTCCACGAGCACGACTTCAAGTGTCTGGCCGAGGCGGAAAATCCTGCCTGATTTTTTCCCGACAAGCGCGGCTTCCTCGCTAGAGAGTTCGTAGAAATCGTCCTCCATCCGGCCGGCGTAAACGTAGCCCTCAACGTAGACATTCTTCAGCCGGACCCTGAACCCGTTCGACTTGACCGCGGTGATCAGGGCGTCGAATTTCTCACCCTCGTGGCGCTGCATAAACCGCGCCTCCACCCGGTCGTCGCTCTCCCGCTCCGCCGACTCGATCATCTGCTCGCGGCTGCTGCAGTGGACCGCGATCTCGGCCAGCGAGCTGACGCTCAGCAGGTCTTCCGGATGCTGGGTGCCCTCGCGCTCCTCGGCGATCAGGTACTTGAGCAGCCGGTGGATCACCAGGTCCGGATAGCGGCGTATCGGCGAGGTAAAATGTGTGTAGCTCTCGCTGGCCAGGCCGAAATGCCCCCGGTTCTCGACACTGTACAACGCGCGCTTCATCGACTGGACCACGATCAGCGAGGCCAGCTCCCCCAGCCCCAGTTCCTCCGCCCTCTCGATCACGGCCGAATACGCCGCCGGCGACAGCTTGTCGGCGTCGGCGGGAATCTCCAGCGACCTGTCGATAGTCCGCAGTTTGAAATTCACGTTATCCACGCCTTCAGGGTCGGGCGGCTCGTGGATTCTATAAAGCGTCGGCAGCTTGCGCTCGGTCAGCCTTCCAGCCACAAGCTCGTTGGCCGTGATCATGAACTCTTCCACCAGACGGTGGCTGTCCAGGCGCGGCTTGCGGATTATTTCCACGGGTTTGCCCGCGGCTGAGCGCAGAACCAGCGGCTCCGGCAGATCGAAATCCATCCGTCCGCTGTCGGCGCGCAGTTCTATCCGCTTCTTGCTCAGATCGGCCAGCGATTTAACCGCCCTCACGGTGGTCTCGCTGAAATTTCCCGCCCCGGCTTCCATTTCGATTATCTGCTGGGCCTGTTCGTAATCGAGACGTTTATCGCTGCGGATTACCGACGGCGTCAGCCGGTGGCCCACGATCCGTCCCCGTGAGTCCAGACGGATCATCACGGACATCACGAACCGGTCCTTACCCTCCACCAGCGAACAGACTCCCGAGCTGAGGTCCTCCGGCAGCATCGGCACGTAGGCCTCGTGGAGGTAGATACTGGTGGCCCGCTCGCGGGCTTCCTCGTCGAGCGAGCTGCCGGGCAGCACGTAGTGGCTGACATCGGCGATATGCACGCCCACTTCCGCGCCGCCCTCAGGCAGCGGACGCCAGCTCAGCGCATCGTCGAAATCCGCGGCGTCGACCGGATCGATTGTAAATGTGTCGAGGTGACGGTAATCGCTGCGGCCCTCGAACAACTGCTCCGACGGCTCGACAGCCAGCCTTGCGGCCTCCCTGAGCAATACGGCGGGGAACTTTTCGGGGAATTCGTACTTGAGGATTATCTCTTCGTCCGGCGGACTGTCCGGCCGGTCGAGAACCCTGAGGACTTTGCCCAGCGGCTTACAGCTGCCGTCGCCCCAGTCGAAAATCTCGACCATGACCTTCTGGCCGTTTTTCAGCCGGCTGGTTTCCTCAGCCGGGATCAGGATTTCGGTGGTTATACTCTCTTCATTGGGCAGCAGCCGCGAAAACTTTGAACGTTTCTGCAACTCGCCCACGAACCTTCGCCTGGCGCGGCCGGTTATCCGCCGCACCTCGCCCTCGGGCTTGTCCCCCCGCGAGCGGCCGGTGACCTCCACCTCCACCTTGTCCCCATCGAACGCGCCGCCGAGACTGTGTCCCGGCACAAATACGTCATCGCCGCCGGAATCGGGGATTAAAAAGCCGAACCCGCGCCTGACGATCTGCATTCTGCCCGATACGGTTTCTCCGCCTCCGGGCAGCGCGAACGCGTTCTTTTTCACCCTGTTCAGCAGGCCCTCATCGGCAAGCTCCTGAAGGACCTGCTTGAGCACAGGATAATCTTTATGCTTGACGCCCAGGTCACTGGCGATCTGTTTTGCCTTTACCGGCGAACCGTGTTCCGCTTGCTCAAAATACTTCCGCAGAGCTTTCTTACTGATACCCATTTAACTTCTTTACTCCCCCGGCCGCACCCATCATCAACACCGGACCGGCCGTTTCAAAATCTCGCTTCCGTACAAGGCCCGGTGGCTGTAATCAGGCTGCGGAGCGTAACAATACTTCCGTCCGGCGCTCCCGCGCCCGCCCGGCCCACTTGCCGGGATCCGAAAGTGCCACTTATAATTCGGCCCCCGAAACTTGCGTAACGGAGGCCCCCATATATTTTAATCAATTGGGACCGAAATGTCCAATCCGAATTTTAAAAACCTGAAATCCGCTGAGGGCGCCACTGTGCCCTCCGCTGCACCGGGAACGATGAGGAGAGGAGAGTACGATGCTGGCACAGATAAGCATGTTTCCGCTGGGAAAAGCGAGCGGTTTGAGCGAGGACGTGGCCGGAGTGATCGAAATGATCGAGCAGAGCGGCCTGCCCTACCAGTTGACCAGCATGGGTACGCTGATCGAGGGCGAATGGGACGAGGTTATCGAACTGATCGGGCGCTGCCGCAAACGCCTGCTGGAAAAACACGAGCGGATTTACCTGGTG
This sequence comes from Candidatus Glassbacteria bacterium, assembly GCA_019456185.1. NCBI lineage: Bacteria > Candidatus Glassiibacteriota > Candidatus Glassiibacteriota bacterium. The sequence continues at coordinate 92,823 of VRUH01000014.1, forward strand.
ATGAAAGTGGATGACCAGAAAGGGGTAACCGGCAAGCTGCGCGGCAAGATCAGCTCGGTGGAAAAACGACTGGGACACGAGGTCAGCAAGTAGGATTGAGCGCTTATCTCAGCTTGTAGCCTGTCCGCTCGATCAGCCGCATGAAATTACCACCCAGCACAGCTTCGCGCTCGATGTCGTCCAGGTGGTCGTAGAGCACCCAGCCCAGGATCGGCGCTGGATCGCGCATGGGCGTATCGGTGCCGAACAGGATCTTCTCCACGCCGGCGTTACGGATCAGGTGGGAGATCATCCCGAAGGGTACCGAGGTGTAGTTGATCTCCAGCCAGACGTTATCGAATTCGACAGCCAGATCGGTCACCGAGTCGGCCAGACGGTGGGAGGCCCCCGCATGGGCGATCAGGAACTGCGCGCCGGGGTAGAGCGGAGCGAGCAGCCGCAGTTCTCCGGGACTTACCCCCGCCAGCGGCTCGAACCCGAAATGGCAGAGGATCGGCAGGCGGCGCCGGTCGGCCATTTTGAGCATCTCGCGGAAAGCGGGATCGGAAATCGCCCGGCGCTGGCTGGTGGGATACGGTTTGAATCCGAAAAAATCCCTGCTGACGAAACATTCCTCCACCAGCCGGTCCCAGTCCTCGGGGTAATTGGAATTGACCACCGCATAGGGCAGAATCCGTCCCGGATGGCTCTCCGCTCCATCGGCGGCCAGGAGATTGCCCTTCAGCGCATCGCCACCCTGGATTTCCCAACTGCTTACACAGAGTGATTTTATGCCGATCCGGTCCAGGCGTCTCACGATTGAATCCGCGTCCTGGGGTCCCAGGCTCAGCCCCAGGATCCCATCGACCCCAACCGGCGCAATATGGCCGTGGCAGTCGAAAATTTCGATCCTCTCAAGCAACGGTTCGCCTCGGTCGGCGGCGGCCAGCAGAGGGGAGCGGCCGGCCTGCTCCGGCAGCGAGTGTGTCTCCGGCTGGCCCAGCAGCCCGGCCAGGTTGCCCGCTGCCACCTGCGCCCGCTCCTGCCCGGAAATATCGGCATAGGCCAGTGCGGCGCGGGCGGCTCCCGGCGCGGACACGGGCATCCCGGTGCCGAACAGCAAACGCTCCGCACCCCAGTTACGGCATATGTAAGAGATAGCCTCGAACCCCTGCATCAGCGAGGTCTCGACCAGCACGTTTTCTACCTCGTCCAGCAGGCGGAACAGACGGGTATGGTGGGTCCAGTTTGCGCCGACAGGTACGAGCGGCAGGTCGGGATAATCGCTTGCCAGGCTGTGGATTTCAGCCAGATTCAGCGAGCGCTGCTCGTGCTGGCCCAGTTGACGGAAATTGTACCAGAACTGGTCGTAGTCCACCCACAGGGGAAGCTTCTTTTCGGCCAGAGCAGAAAGCACCCGGCTCATCCGCGGGCCGGCAAGGTCCGCTCCATGCCAGAGCGGGAACACCCGGAAGGCGCGGAAACCCAGCTCAAGCCATTCGTCCAGCTCGTCGGCCAGGTCCCGGTCCCGGCCGTAGGGCGCGGGACTGATCACGGCCTGCCCCAGCAGACGGTTCTCACCGGCAAGCTGCTCCGCCAGCTCGCGGTTGGCCCTCCTGCTGTCCAGTTCGCGGGCCGCGGCGTTGAACACCAGCGCCCGGCTGATCCGGCAGTGGTCCAACTCATCGATCAGGCCCGGCATGTCGTACGGGGCGCCGGGCAACCGGGCGCAGGCCCTGCCGAAAGTAGCGTTGGCGTCGAAATACGCCGTTTCACTCATCGGTTGATTCCTCTAGATTCGCAGTTCTGAGCAGGCTGCGCATCAGGGCGAAAAACCCGGCGGCGATCCCGACGATCAGGAATTCCCAGCGGTAGGGCTCGGGCATCGCGCGGCCGAAACCGGCGTCAAGGTCAACCGTGTACGACAGCAGAATCAGCCAGACTCCGCCGCAGGCAATAATCCATTCCCGCCAGTTGGGACGGAACACTCCGCCCATGTTCAGCCGCTTGAAAATAATCAGCGAGCCGGTAAGCAGTGACAGGGAAACCAGCAGCGGCGACAGCACCGGCCCGATCCACGGCAGCGGAATCAGGAACAGGACGTCCCAGGTGAGCAGGCTGGACGGCCAGCCCAAAATCACCTTGAGCCAGACGTAATAGAAAATATCCCAGAGAGCGAACGCGAAACAGAACAGGGCGAACCGCTCGGCCAGCCTCCGCCCGGCGAACCAGCTCGCCGCACTCAGCAGCACGATTGTGCTTAACTCCCGGCCGATTTCGACAACCAGGATCTGCCCGTCGATAGGAACCAGCGGGAAGGCGAAACCTCCGGGGTAGTAAATTTTCCTCAGGTAGACCACGATCGCCGCTTCCATGTAGGCCATCGCCACGGCGAACACGGCCATCGCCGCCAGGGCCAGCGGGCGGCCTCCGGGGGGAGTTCCACTCAGGTCTGGCAGGTGATGCTTCACGCTCGACGCTCCCGTGGATTCACTAGAGGTTATTTCAAAACCCTAATTCAGTACTGTCCGGTTAAAATTTGAGGGACAGAGCTAATTGAGGTTGATTGGGTTTCAGTAATTTAAGTTTTTCGAA